>JAISQS010000008.1 GCA_031274045.1 Planctomycetaceae bacterium
GGGAAATTTGTACCAGTTGCGAGTCGTTTGTGACTCAATATCCGTAGCTCAAATCGGTAACAAAATCATATTTGTTACGATTGCGAAAGGGAATTTTCAAGTGTAAAAAGTATATATTACGTCAACAGATTTCACAGATTTCACAGATTTAACAGATTTTAATAAGAGACTGACTTCTATGTATAAGGCTTGTAGTCTGAAAAAAAGTTACAGACATCTGATCTTGAAAGGGTCAGGTATCACAGCTTGCAAGCCGTAGGTTTGCATCGCTCGGTAGAAAATGATGTCCTCACACAAATGAACATTCCGCAGGAATGTCACCATTGGGCAAGTCACGGGGTTGCATTCCTACGGAATGCGAAGACTCGGATGGGACTTCATTTTCTACCGAGCGATACATTCCTAACGGAATGTAATAACGCAAAAAACATAGAACGGATTGGAAATAATAAGGTAATAAGGTTTGTTATCTGGGGTCTGGTAATACAATGGCTACTAAGGTTGTTGTGTTAGGAAAAATGAGGTTGCAAATGAGGTTTGTTTTAATACAACGTTGCAAATTTTCACTGATACATTACCGATTTTATACTATACTTTGTCCGTTCCTGCTAGGGAACATAAAACTGTATGTGGTTCGTTTTTATCAGGGTAATGTGTTGGCATTACTCCTTTGCGGAAATTGCTGCCCCTGATATCTGATGGGTAAATTATAAGCACCCAAGTTGTAAATTTTCCACCGCTAGGTCAACACTGTTGCCGGTACAGGCGGACAACGCAACCGCACGACAAGAATATCACCGTTACACACATTAGACAAGAGGTAACAACCCAATACACCGGATTCTTTAAACCATTGCAAAGCGTCAATACTGACACAAAAAAATCACAAACAAATTGCGCGGACAATTGGGTAATAATACTACTGTCAACATTTGATTTTTCAAAAAAGAATTTTACGGCTGGTATTGTAACAAGCGGTCTGATTAGCTACGATGTTTATTATGTTGGTTTACTTGTATGTGGTGGTTCGTGGCGGTGTTGTTATGAAATTCGGGTGTATTTTGTTACACTATTTTTAGAAAAATTTTAGATAAGGACGAGTTAAAAAAATGTATTTGAATCCTGATATGGACTTTGGTTTGTTCCCTGATTATCGTGGTTATTTTTATCGAGGGAATGGTGGTGCTTATGTTGGCGAGACGCTTGTTACGCCGCTTTTGCAATTACGCGCTGAGTTTGAGAAGGTGATTGATGATGAGCAATTTTGGGCTGAGTATCGTGCGTTGTTGCGTGATTATGTCGGGCGTCCGACTCCGTGTTATTACGCGAAACGTTTGAGTGATTATTTGGTCAAGAAATACATGAAGTACAACACGGTAACGGGATTGCCGCGCAATTTGACTGATGATGAGATGCCCCAAATTTGGCTTAAACGAGAAGACTTAAATCACACCGGCGCGCACAAGATCAACAACACAATCGGACAAGCGTTAATGGCAAAACGGATGGGTAAGTTCCGTCTGGTTGCGGAGACCGGTGCGGGTCAACATGGAGTTGCGACGGCGACTGTTGCTGCGTTGTTCGGGTTTGAGTGCCGCGTTTTTATGGGCGTGGAAGATATCAAAAGACAACAACCGAATGTACAAAGGATGGAGTTGTTGGGTGCGGAAATTGTGCCGGTGGAATCGGGATCGGGGACTTTGAAGGATGCGATGAGTGAGGCGTTGAGGTATTGGAGCAATGTTGTTGACGATACGTTTTATGTTGTTGGGACGGTTGCGGGACCGGATCCGTATCCTTGGATGGTTCGCGAATTTCAAAAAATCATCGGGCAAGAAGCACGTGAGCAAATGTTGGAACAACGAGGTTCTTTGCCGGATTGTATTATTGCGTCTGTTGGCGGCGGCAGCAATGCGATGGGAATTTTTTATAATTTTGCCGATGATAAAAAGACTACGTGTGTCGCGGTTGAAGCGGCGGGCAAAGGGATAGAATCCGGCAAACATGCAGCTTCGTTGAAAGAGGGAACAGTAGGCGTGTTGCACGGCGCAAGAACAAGAGTTTTACAAAATAAAGACGGACAAATTCAAGAAGCATACTCAATAGCGGCAGGTTTAGATTATCCGGGAGTGGGTCCGGAACTCGTAATGTGGGACACGGTTAGACGGTTAAGATGTGAAACGGTTACGGACGAAGAAGCGATTGAAGCGTTCAGAATATTCTGCCGTTTTGAGGGAATAATTCCGGCGTTAGAAAGCTCACACGCATTAGCGCAGGCAATAAAAGAATTCATATATCCGGGCAACGGCTACGTAGATAAAAAACCACCAAGAACTATTCTGGTAAACCTGTCCGGACGAGGAGACAAAGATTTACAAATAGTAGACGAGTTCCTAAAAAATAATAAAAATATCAAAACAAAAGTAAGCGTCGTAAAATTGACATAATACATCAGTGAAAATTGGCAACGCGGTAGTAAGACAAAACTTTTGGCACACAGATGACGCAGATTATCAGGATTTGCGCAGATTTTTTTATAAATACCTGTCCTTCTTTATCTGCGAATATCTTTAAAATCTGCGTCATCTGCGTGCTAAAGTTGGCTACGAAGGGCGCGGAGGTCGGTGACAGACGCGGATTGGTACAAAGTGAGTCGGTATGATGCGTGTGTTTTTACGTCAACGAATTTTATTGTACGTTTTGTGTAATTATCTCACGAGACCTGGGTAGATATTCAAATCGAGAGATTCGAATAGACCTTGTTTATATCGTTCGATGGCAATCGCTCCCATGATGGCGTTATCAGTGCAGAGGTTTATTGGGGCGATGAAAAGTTGGATGTTATTTTTTTCTGTTGCTTCTTGAATTTTTGTACGGAATCTGCTGTTTGCCGCTACGCCGCCGCCTACGCAAAGAGTGTTTATTCCCGTCTTATCCAACGCCTGCAACGTCTTTACAATAATCGCATCAACAGCAGCTTCCTGAAACGATGCCGCAATATCCGCAATCTCTTGTGCTGATAATTTTGCGGATGCTTCTGCGGGATCGGTTTCTTTGCCGGGTCCGACCAGCTTGTAACGTACAGCAGTTTTCAATCCGCTAAAACTAAACGCAATTCTATCAGGTTCATTGGCAAATGATCGCGGAAAATTGTATGCGGAAGGATTTCCGTTTTGTGCGGTTTTTTGAATTGACGGTCCGCCCGGATACGGCAAATTTAACATTGCCGCAACTTTGTCAAACGCCTCCCCAACCGCATCATCAACCGTACCGCCAAGCAGAATAAACTCTATCGGATTAGCGCAACAATAAAGACTCGAATGACCGCCGCTTATAATCAATCCCAAACACGGAAACGGATTTTTGCCGGAAGCAATCTTGCAAGCGTAGATATGAGCTTGCAAATGATTGACCGCAATCAGCGGCTTCTTTATCGCCACCGCCAATGCTTTCGCAGCAGAAAGACCAACCAACAACGAACCCGAAAGACCGGGCGTATTGGCTACAGCTATCGCGTCAATTTTGTCAAAAGAAATACCGGACTCACGAAGCACCGAATCTATCACCGGCAATATTTGCTCAAAATGCAACCGTGAAGCAACCTCAGGCACAACTCCGCCGTACTTTTTGTGCAACTGATCTTGCGACGCAACCACGCTCCCAAGAACCTCCAAAGAATCCGTCACCAACGCCGCCGCCGTCTCATCACAAGTCGTCTCTATCGTCAATATTATCGTCATGCTTTGTGTTTTGTGCGGAGTTATTAAACCGTTTGTGCAGGAAGAGTGGTTTTGTCGCAAATCATTTTCAACTTGCTATTTTTTGTTTCGTATGTGCAAAGCTACTTTTGTATCTTCGCGTTTTATGTGATTCACCAACCAATCACCCACGCCGAATGTTACTTTGCCGACGAGTGTAGTTGTCGGTCCGCTAGCTTTCATTTGGGTTGCAAGATCACTCACAAATTTTTTAAAATTTTCGTGAAGTGATTTGTGATTCGTGTAGTCTGGATATTGATATTGTATCTGCAATTTCTCCTCGTCGCCGAAATGTTTCGCGGTGTACGAGACAAGAAAACTTAACGTACTATCCAATACATCACGCCCTTGTCCGCTTGAACAAGCAGCTAACAAATCGTTGATTGCCTTGATCAATTGTTGGTGTTGCGAATCGATCATCGCATTACCCGTCTCAAGGTCTTTGCTCCAAGCATAAGCCATTTTTTTATCTCCCCATTGAAAAAAGTTTTTGAACTGTTTACTTTTTTGTTATTGTTCTGAACAGTTCGTGTGTGAAATTTGTTCATGCTTTTTTGTTTATTTGCGGCTGATTTATATTTTCGTGTTGACGAATTCGAGTTGCCGCGTTTTTTTGCGCGAAGCATGTGCAAGTGCAATCTCGTAGAGATTGATTTTGCATTGTCAGACTTACGGCACCGTTTCCGCAATTTTCGTCTGAGCGGCGGCAGTATAAAGTTTAACGCAGAAATTTCAACCCCCAGCAGAATTACCTCATTATGCCGCACCGACTTCAATATAGCTTTTAAAGAAGTACGCAATAAACCAAATAGACGAAACAAATAAAATTTTACTATCAACTCTCTCCGACTATTTTTAACTAATTTATTTTTTACCGCAAAGCATCCGTTTATCGTACAAAAAAACATTGAACAAAAAATAATTTTCACAACGACACAAAATATACAACAACACTAAACCGAACTTGATTGACAAAAAAAGTTAATCACAAAAATCACGACGAAAAAATTTTTTGAAATTTCGGTCGGAGGGGGGGATTGACGAAGCCACGAGAATATTTAGAATTTCCCGCGCTTTGCTGATCGTGTCAGTGGAGTATCGGGTAATGTTTGGGTTTGGGTGTTCACGAAACGAGAGATTATTTTACTGGAAGTTTCGTAACTTGTTGTCTCTAACTGATGGTGAATGGGGCAACGAAATAAACAGACATTCAGCGATTTTTTGGGTAAGAACGAAATTCGGATGAAACTCTTGCCATTGTGAGTAGACGTGATCAGATCAAAACGGTCATATAGCCACGTAGTGATAGTGTGACCGTAGTATTGTCGTTCAGCTGACAAGTGATTATAGTGCTTGTCGAAAATCAATTGGATTTTAAGGGTTTGATTTAACTATCTGGAGGAGTTATGTTGAGGAAAATTTTATTGCCGTTGGCTTTGTTTGCTATTGCTACGGCTGTCGGTGTGATTTCGGGTGTTACCTACGGGGCGTTTTATCCCTGTACGTCGTGTGGCGGAGAAAGGGCGTATTGTACAGTGGGCGACCCGTGTACAATTACGGGGACGAACCAGCCCGGTACCTTTTCTGATACGAAATCGGGTAAGTACTGTAAGGCACTGGGATTGGGTTGTTTTGATGCGGTAAGAACATGTTGGTGTGTATCTTCGGGTGGTGGTGCTGGTACTGCGTATGCAACACTTAAAGGATGTGGTACTGAAGCTCCGTAGTTACAAGTGGCAAAAGATGTTGATTGTCACGTCGCGAGTTGTTTCATGTTATGTGGCGAATGTTAGCATGGTGCCGTACGATGTTTAATCGACAGTAAATGATTTGTAATATGCTATTGCTCGTTTTAGTGGGGGCTATTCACGATAGACCATATTTTGCTTGTCTGAAATGGTTGTGTCTGTTGAATCCTTATGCATGTAGTTTAGGCAACCATTCGTCGCTTTTTTCGGTGTCTCATGGCAAGCGGAAGTGAACGATTGGTTGCTATATTTCCTAATTAGTCAATAAACAACTTGTACATTAAGTTTCGTTTACGTTCGCAGGGTTTGTTTAAAGAAGGACACCTTTGCATAACGAAATTCGTAAAACGTTATGTGAAATTTCATGTTGTTCTGGCGACTGATGTTGTGGTTAGATGTTAGGTACCAAGGATACTCAGGAGTGTTTCGAAGAACTTTGAATTAAGTAGCTCCGAGGAGCTTTTGTGGTTTAGCAATTGATTTTGGTTTATTTTTTGCCTCGTTTATATCGAATTGAAGAGTGAAAGAAGCAGAAATCGTTTTTGTGCTGTGACGAGTATAACAAACTGTTTCTGGCTGTTGCTTGGATATGATTAGATTTTAATAAAAATGTTATGGAGTCACAGCTTGAAGTATGTGCGATTGTGTAAAATTGGGTAAGTTGATGCCACACTGATTTCGATGGAGGTTTGTACTTGATTCGTATCAGATGACGTGAGTGTTTGTTTGTAACGCGAAGTATGTTTCCCCAATCGGTGGTGTTATTTTTGCCGAGTTGGGTGTATTTTTTATATACATTAACGACATGAATATTATAAGGTTAGTCATGATCAAAATTCAAACGATTGCGGGTTGGAGTGTTTTGGGTTTAGTTTGCTTGATATTTATTGATGGTCTTTTTGCCCAAAACGTGGATTATACAGCGTATGAGCTTGCAAAACTACGCGATGCCTTTTGGAATACTGTTACTGAACTTGACATGGAATATTCAGAAGAATTCATCTACGGAGGAAAAAAGTCACCAAAGCTTCCGATGAATCGTTGGTCGATGGACAGCAAGCGGGAGCGTTTGATATACCACGAATTCTCTATGGTAACGGCAAAGACAAGTACAGATAAAACAGTTGCTGATGATCTCATGCAGGATGGCGAGTTCATAAAACACGATATTTTTTTCGAGTCAGGTTTTCTGAATTCATTTGAATTAAAAAGTAAAAACCTGGAGGAGGTAGTGAAAGTACCTAAATTCTCTTCCGTGTTTGAGGCGATGAAATCGCACCCCGAAGCTAACATATTCGATAGTAAAACGGAAAGCTATAGAATGCTTTGTCCTGTTGACTTCTGGTTGATGTTCAGGCGATTTGGAATGAGCTTTGAGTCTGTTTGGACTCCACAAAAGTCATTCGCGTCTTTTGTCGGCAAATGTGATACTACTGCCCCCATAAAATCCAAAAATGATAGTGGCGATTCGATATGGACTTTTACTGTACGGTCTAAATCGGCGAAAGAGAATTCGGATAAGCGGTTCATAGAAGCAGTAATAAATGAAAGTAAAGGTTTTTTTCTCGAAAGGGTAGCATCCCATTCGTTTGATGGAGAACGCAATGGAACAAAGCAAGAGGTAATTACCGAGTTTATCATAAAAGGGTATCACGAGTTTCAGAAAGACCGTTTTTTTCCCAAAGAAGTCGTTTACCAGTATTATTTTGCAGGAGAAAAACCTGAAAATTTTTATCAAAAAACATATCGAATTGAGAATGTTTTGGTAAACAAGTCGGTACCGGATACCGTTTTTGATTTTCGCTTTCCCGAGCATGTCATTGTTATACATCATCCTTCAATTGAAAAAAACGGTGAACGGTTTTTTGTTACGTCGATTTGGGGAGCTGATAATAAACCACAGATCACATTTGACAAAGCCGACAATGAATTGGACAAGTATCTGATCGAAAAATATAAAGATCGTACACGAAATCACACACATAATCCGACAATACAAGTCATTTCAATTGTTAGAGTAATCCTTTGTACATTAGGGATTATTCTTATATTTTTAGCAATTTTCTTCAGATCAAAAAATAAGAGAATATAAAAACGAGTGTGTTATGCCTCCATTGTTGTTTTGTCGTGATTGACATAAATAGTGACCGTTTTGTTGTGTTTGGTATAAATTAGTGACGGGGGGAAATTTATGCAGCGAATTTTAGTTGTTCACCGACGGACTATTTTTTATTGCCTAATAGCAATAGTAGGGTTGGTGGTGGGCTGGAGTTTCGTCATGGGTATTTCCATAGAGCGAGGAGTGGTTATGATCCCAGACGAGGCAACTTTCCTCTCTCCAGTCAACGAGGGCGACGATGTGAGTGTGCCTTTGTTGGTCAGAAACGAGAGTTCTACTCCGTATACAATTGACCGTTTTTCAACTTCATGTGGTTGTACTAGCTTAATTACTGACAATGAGAATACTAACCTTAAGTCTGTCGTTCTACTTGGGTATCAGACGCTTTTGTTACAGGCAACTATGAGTACTCATGGAATTGATGGGGACAGATCTGTTGATGTTTGGGGAAGTTATCAAGCAAAAGGAAAGACAAAAAATTTCGGTTGTAGAATTAATATTCATGTGTTGCCCGCTCTTCGGCAGGTGACCCGCCCGGCAGGAATAATCAAATATGACGATAACACAAATCCGATCACGCGTACAATTGTCATTGGCGATGCTTTTTCTGATTCGGGAATTGAGGTCGATTCGGTAGTGTCAAACACGCCAGAAATTGTTAGTTGTACGTTGAAAAATATACCCGATGAAGATGTTTATGAAAGAACTGATATTTTGCCTAAATGGCAAAGACAATTTCGAAAGCGGTATGAGGTAGAGTACTCATTTGATAGGAACAATGATTCCTTTGAGACCAATCTGGTCGTTCAACCGAAAGACAAAAAACATAGAACCTTAACCATTCCCGTTTTGTACGAGGGGGCGCAAAACAAGCCTAAAGTTTTCCCCTCCGAGTTGTTGATACCTGTCCTGAAAGAAAAGACCGATTATGCCGTGGAAGTTCGAATTGTATCGGGTAGGGGGCGGTTGGTTAAGGATGTTGTTGTTTCGTCTTTACCAGATGGTTTCGCTTTGGTATCAAAACAAAAAACTAAGGATGTTTGGTCTTTTCAATTTGTTGTAGATACGTTACGGGCAAAAAGTGGAGAATTGTCGATCTCTTTTGAAGACGAGAATCTGCAACCATTTGTAACTGTTCCCGTTTCGTTTGTCGGTAAACATGCAGCAAGTTCAAATTGACGGAAAGTTAAAAATACTTTCCGGTCTTTTTTTGAAAACCATGTGTGTTTAATTTGAGTGTGTTTGTTCAAAAGTTAAACAAGGTTGGAGGTAGATTATGAAAAAGATTTGGAATTTGATTTCGTTTGATGGCAGATATATCACGGCTTCGTTGATGTATTTTGGGATTGGGTTGTTGTTGATTGGGATTACTCCTAGTTCGCAATCAATACACGCTCAATCTGGTTGTGGCGGAGAAGTTCCATGTGCGTTAGGGCAAGATTGCTGTAATGGTACTTGTTGTAATGGTACATGTATTGATGGTGATTGCTGCGAATCAATTGGTTCATAACAAATGCGGTGAATTTTGCGAATTGTCTTGAAGATGATTTCACGAGTTAATCGCAAGGTAACTTTTTAATTTAGCAATGAAACGATTCGGTTATTTGATTTTGGTTTTTGCGATATTGGTTTTCGCGATTGGGATATTGCGGGCGGCAGGTTATGCTGGCGGTCAGGTTGCGCTTATGATTTGGCAGCCTCGTATCGTTTGTGTGGAGCCGTTGCACGATTTCGGGAAAATTACAGTCTCACATCAGCCAAGATCAAATAACGAGTCACAACCAAACAACGATCCAAAATCAGAACCAAACTCCGCGTCCGAAACATTAGCGCAACAAAAATTGCCACGCGAAAAACCAACACACGAATTCATCATCAAGAATGAAGGTAACGCAAATTTGATTATTCATAAAGTTACTGCTGGTTGTGGTTCTTGTGTTGAGGTTGAGAGTTTTACCAAAACGCCGATTGCGCCGCAGAAGTCCGGCTCGGTGATATTAAAATTGCTGACAGATAACTTGTCGGGCAAAATTAGCAAAGAGGTACTTGTCCGGTCAAATGACCCCAAAAATCATAACTTTTTTTTGACGCTTGAAGCGGAGATTGTTTCTGAGTGAAAGAGCAAAAAAGTGAAAGAGCGAACTGAACGAACGGGATTTAGTTATTTAAGATTTTTTATTTCGTTTGTGTTGTTGGTTGCTGCCGGTTTGAAATTTTACCAACTCATAAGCGAACTGATTCCGCCTGCGATACAAGGGAGCGTTTTTACTTTTTTGTGGGAGTTTTTTGGTGATTGGCGTGTGATTTTTTTTGTGGTTGAGTTTGAGGTTTTGTTTGGATTCTTTTTGTTGTCTGGTGTTTTTCGGCGGGGTCTTTGGGTTTTATCTTTTTTCTGTTTCGCGCTCTTTGCGACAATATCATTTCTAAAATGGATTAGCGGCGAAGGTTCTTGCGGCTGTTTTGGTGTAATTCATGTCTATCCGCTTTATACGGCAATTTTTGATCTGATTATTGTTGCGCTAATTATTTTATGCCGCGAGCAAATTGACATTCGAGATATTTTGAGGTGGGCAATTGGATCGAGGTTGGGATTCAAATTGAATCTTACGGATTCTGCCAAGCGTAGGTTGATTGTTGTGGTTGTGAGTTGGTTGTTGTTGAGTCTGATTATGGTGTTGTTATTGTTCGCGATGGAAACGCAACACGACATTTTCGGCGAGCGGACAACACAACCAAACGGACGCGAACGCATCACACTCGAACCGCAAAATTGGCAAGATAAAAAATTGCCATTGATAGGATATTTCAAAGAGACGATTGATGAGAGTTCAGTTTGTTGCGAATATTCACACGGTCATTTTGATACATTCCGATTGCCCGAAATGCCGCAAGATTGTAACTGATTTTGAACGCGAAATAGACAACGGCATAATACTGATTGAACTCCCGTCGAAAATCAAAAAACCCTCAATCAAAACGAAATTCAAAATCGTTGAGTTAAATGATGATCAAGATTGGTTTGCAATAACGCCGTGTGTTATAAAATTGCGAAGCGGGATTTGCGTTGCAATTAAAGTATATGAAGAGTAGAATTCGCGAGCGTAAATTTGCTGATTATTTCGTTTTTTGTGGGGCTTTTACATCGTGCCTTTTATCAAGCACTGTATCAATGCAATGTATCAACGCCCTGAAAGGGCAAAATATCATAGCGTAGGGCAACGCCCTACGATAATTGATTGTAAATAACCTTCGCCCCAACGGGGCAACAATATCA
>JAISQS010000009.1 GCA_031274045.1 Planctomycetaceae bacterium
GGGCGAAGGTTATTTATAATCAATTATCGTAGGGCGTTGCCCTACGCTATGATATTTTGCCCTTTCAGGGCGTTGATACATTGCACTGATACAGTGCTTGATAAAAGGCACGATGTAAAAGCCCCACAAAAAACGAAATAATCAGTATTTTTTAATTTGTGTAAAGGGTCGAGGGGAAGGAACGAACAAAACACAAATTTTTTCACATCAGTATAATATGTCATCAGGTGTCCCGCGAATGCTTACACTCAACCTGTAATTGATGAATTTAGATTGTTGACTACAGATTTTAATGCGGAGAGATTTAACGGAAAGCAGCTTTTATGCCAGTGTATTTATAGAGTGTTGCGTATGCAAAGTAGGGGCAGACATTTTTTGTCTACCCCTACAATACAATAGTTGACATTGACGTGAAGCATTGGCTAGAGAGTCTTTGTTTCTGTTCTGAATTTTGTCAACGTTTTTATGAGACAGCTTTTTTTAGTTCATCAACTTTATCTGTTTTTTCCCAAGTGAACTCCGGTTCGTTTCTTCCAAAGTGTCCGCCAGCTGCGGTTTTTCTGTATATTGGTCTTCTTAGGTCTAGTGAGTTTATGATTCCGCTTGGGGTTAATTTGAAGACGTTTCTTATTGCTTCGATGAGTTTTTCGTCGGCGACTTTTCCGGTTCCGCGTGTGTCAATCGCAATACTTACCGGTTCCGGTACACCTATTGCGTATGCCAACTGAATTTCGCACGAATCCGCTAATCCCGCCGCCACAATATTCTTTGCCACATACCGCGCAATATACGCCGCACTGCGATCAACCTTCGTCGGGTCTTTGCCGCTAAACGCACCTCCGCCGTGCGAAGCCCAACCGCCATACGTATCAACAATAATCTTCCGCCCCGTCAACCCGCAATCACCATGCGGTCCGCCAACAATAAACTGACCCGTCGGATTGATGTGATATTTCACATTGCTCACGTCCAGCTCTTTTGGCAAAACCGGCTGTATGATTTGAGGTATGATGAAATCAGCAATCTCCTTTTGACCGACAGTCGGAGAATGTTGAGTCGAGACGACAACCGTATCAACACGAACCGGTTTAATTCCGTCAAACTCGATGGTGACTTGACTTTTGCTGTCTGGTCGCAGCCAAGTAACCTCGTTCTTGAACCGCGCTTCAGTCAATCGATTCGTAATACGATGAGCAAGCGCAATCGGTAACGGCATCAACTCCGGCGTATGATTGCAAGCAAAACCGAACATCAGACCTTGATCGCCCGCGCCGATTTCGCCTGCGTGACGACCGCTCGCGTCGTCGTTGACTCCTTGTGCAATATCTGGACTCTGACGATCAAGAGAAACCATCACCGCACACGTTTCTGCATTGATGCCCCAATCATCGTCAAGATAACCAACTTCGCGAATCGCGTTGCGAACCACATGCTGGTAATCAATTTTTGCCGCACTGGTAATTTCACCAGCAATAATGGCAATACCGGTCGTCACAAGAGTCTCACAAGCAACTCGGCTATATTTGTCCTCCGAAAAAAGAGCGTCAAGCACTCCATCCGAAATCTGATCAGCCAACTTATCGGGATGCCCCATGCTGACCGCCTCACTAGTAAATAATCGTTTTGTCATAAATATTCCTTAAAATTTGACAAAGGTTAAATGGTTAAAAGAAGGGTTTCTCAAAACGGCTGGTTATCATATCAGACTAAAAATTCTAAACAAGGGACACCCAAAAAAACAAATTAAGAATCCAAATCGTTCAAAATCGAGAAATAAAATTCACAAATGTAAAAAGTATAAAAAAACCTGATTATTTTGGATTTTGTGTGATTATAGTTTTTTTTGACACGCAGATGACTCGTATTTTATGGATTTACGCAGATTAAATAAAATCTGCGAATATCTTAAAATCTGCGTCATCTGCGTGCCAAAAAAACCAAAAACTAAAACGTCATCATCTCCAATATCAATTCATTGTAGGGAACGGAAGTTCGTGAGATTGAGCAACTGATGTTATTTTTGTTACAATAATTCCTGATCGTTTCAAGAAAATCGCCAAAACATTTTTTATATTTTTTCAAAATTGATTCTGTCATTATTAGGTTTAATTCTTCGCTATTGCTGTTGTTTTTTGCGGATTCGTTTTCGATATTCGCGATAGTGCAATTATTGTTCAACAACTGCGCCGTCGCTGAGTCCGACATCGGATCGGCTTCAAAATCCGTATGAACTTGTATCATTATCGGCTCAAATCGACAATACCGTAATTGATCTATTGCCGCTTGATATCCGACCGGCTCAAAAAAATCACTCACAATAAAAACAATACCCGTCCTCTTTGTTTTGTTGATAAAATCGCATACGGCGGTTTGGAGATTTGTTGCCGGAAGGATCGGTTTTGATTGCTCAAGAAATCTGATTAGATTGAAAAAATTCCATTTACCGCGTGTCGGCGGAAAAATTTTGCCCAATTGATTTGCGAAAGGAATAACGCTAACGTATTTTGAGTCAGATAAACCAAGATACGCCAAAGCCGCAACAAACCGGCTTGCGTAAACAAACTTATTCAAATTCCCGTCGCCCGCTTGCATACTTTTTGAACAGTCAAGAAAAAAATAAACATAAACATCCTCGTCAACCTCATACCGTTTCGTAAAATATTCACCAAGACGCGAATATAAATTCCAATCAAAATGCCGCAAATCATCACCAGACACATAAACACGATGATCAGCAAAACGAGTCCCATTACCGAACCGGCGTAATTGACGACGCAAATATAATTCGTTGCCGTCACAACGTATATTGTGATTCGCCATCGAAATAACACGACCGCCATTACGCTTCACCTTGCGCGAAACAAACGAAAGATACTCAAGCTCCTTCAAAAATTCTTGATCGAACATACGCCGCATAATGTCTGAGATTTACGTTTTGATTTTGACTCTTTTGTACTTTCACCAGAAATTAACTGGCAATTTTTTTTGTTTTTATTAAAAATCTCCATAGCCCAATCTAACACTTTTGTTGCCGGTTAATTTCCGGCGAAAGCCTTATACTTTTGCGTTGGCTCTTTAATTGACTCATTGACATGAATAATAAAAAAGTTTTAGCCAAATCAATCCGCAACATTCTTAACATTCTTAAAAAAGTTGCGTACAAAGGCACGAAGAACACAAAGGAATGAATTTAATTTTTTTATATTCTCCGCGCTCTTTGCGTCTCCGCGCGAAACAAAAATATATTGCGCGCGGAGATGCGGAGAACGCAAAGGAAGAAGTTTTCTGATTATTTCGTTTTTTGTGGGGCTTTTACATCGTGCCTTTTATTAAGCACTTTGTCAATGCAAAGTATCAACGCCCTGAAAGGGCAAAATATCATAGCGTAGGGCAACGCCCTACGATAATTGATTATAAATAACCTTCGCCCCAACGGGGCAACAATATCAGACCAAGC
>JAISQS010000683.1 GCA_031274045.1 Planctomycetaceae bacterium
TAACCTGATTTTTCCCAACAAAACAACCTTAGTAGCATTGACAATTAAAAAATATCTACCTTATTACCTTATTAGGTTACACTCTCAAAATAAGGTAATAAGGTTATGTTTGTGGGGGAACCATGTGCTACTAAGGTTGTTTTGTTTGGGAAAAATCAGGTAAAAATAAGGTTTGTTTTACTATCGCGTCGCGAATTTTCACTGATATTTTACAATTGTTACAGTTAATTTGGTCAAGTGATTTACGTTGTTCACTTGCCGGAAATAATATTTTGTCAACAGATTTTGCAAATTCAGGTTTGTAGTCCAAAAAAAAGTTCCTGATTATTTCGGATTTTGTGGGTGGTTACATTTGACGGTAAACTTCCGATTTATCATGCCCCTGAAAGGGACAAACATCATAGCGCAGGGCAACACCCCTCGTTATGCCAGCACATCTTTTAAGATGCTTTTTTTTGAGAATACGAAATAAACGAAAAATACGAAACATAACGAAATAAATTTTTAACGCTAAACACGCTAAAAAACGAAATTCGCGAAAGTGATTTTAAAAATTGTGTTTATTAAAATTGTGTTTATTAAATTTTCGCGCATTTTGTATATTCGTGTATTTCGCGTTAAAAATAGTTTTTAGAAATTAATTTTCGTTTATTCCGTATTTTTCGTATGGTTCGTATTCTCAAAAAAAATGTGTGGTATAACGAGGGGGCAAGCCCCCGTCGCTAACGTTATGCGAGTACAAATGTAACATCATACATGTTACAAAACAAGAGGAGTTGTTTAATGACTTATATTCTTGGAATATCAGCTTATTATCATGATAGTGCTGCTGCGTTGATTGATGATGGTTTTATTGTTGCGGCGGCGCAGGAGGAGCGGTTTACTCGTGTTAAACAGGATAGCCGTTTTCCTGCCAATGCGATTGAATACGTTTTGAAAGAAGCCGGACTGAATCTTGACCAAATTGATCAAATCGCGTTTTACGATAAACCGTACTTAAAATTTGAACGTCTCTTGGAAACCTATCACGCATTGATTCCGAAGGGTCTTGTCAGTTTTTGGTCGGCAATTCCGGTTTGGATTCGTGAGAAATTATTTTTGCGGCAGGAATTAAATAAGTCGTTGAAGCGTTTTGGTTCAAAAATTCCAACGCTTTATTTTCCAGAGCATCATCTTTCTCATGCGGCATCGGCGTTTTATCCGTCGCAGTTTGGCGAAGCCGCAATTTTGACAATAGACGGAGTCGGCGAATGGGCAACAACATCTCTCGCACACGGCAAAGGACACGAAATTACTGTACTTCGCGAGTTACATTTTCCTCATTCGCTCGGTTTATTGTACGCGGCGTTTACGGCGTATTGCGGATTCAGAGTGAATAGCGGCGAGTATAAACTCATGGGGCTTGCCCCTTATGGTCGCAAAGGAAGCGAACGTGTACTGCGTTGGAAGGAACTGATTTATGAACATTTAATCGACCTTCGTTCCGACGGCTCAATGTTAATGAATCAACGATATTTTGAGTACGCAACCGGCTTGCGTATGTACAATCAAAAACGTTGGGTGCAATTGTTCGGCATTCCGCCGCGAAAACCTGAAACGGAAATTTCGCAAGAATACATGGATTTGGCTCTCGCAATTCAAGAGGTAACGGAAAATGTTGTTTTGCGTCTTGTCAAGACGGTGATTGATTTGACGGGTTGTCGTAACTTGGTGATGGCTGGCGGTGTCGCGTTAAATTGTTCCGCGAATGGATTTCTTTTGAAACAAAAATTGTTCGACAATATTTGGATTCAACCTGCTGCCGGTGATGCCGGCGGCGCACTCGGTGCGGCTCTTGCTATTCATCATATCGTTAACGGTAATGAGCGAAAAATTGTCACCGATTCCGATCAAATGCAAGGTGCGTATTTGGGTCCGAAATTCCACTCGGACGATGTAACGCGAATGTCAAAACATTACAAAGCGACTTATCGTACGTTTATTGATCGTGATGAGTTGTGTGATGTTGTTTCGGATTTGATTGCGGCGGGCAATGTTGTTGGTTGGTTTCAGGGGCGGATGGAATTTGGTCCGCGTGCGTTGGGCAACCGCAGTATTTTAGGCGATCCGCGAAATCCCGATATGCAGAAGCGGCTCAATTTGAAGATCAAATATCGCGAAGGATTTCGTCCTTTTGCGCCGTCTGTTTTGGAATCGGAGATCAAAAATTATTTTGACATGGAAGTCATTTCGCCGTACATGTTGCTTGTTGCACCTGTTACAAATAAGTGGCTGAATCCGTTACCGGAAAAATACGACGAACTCCCGCTTTACGAACGGCTTTATTTTCAACGTTCAAAATTGCCTGCCGTAACGCACGTCGATTATTCGGCACGAATTCAAAGCGTCAACGAATCAACCAATCCCGAATACGCCCGCTTACTTCGTGCGTTTCAAAAACGACATGGCTGTCCGGTCATCGTCAACACAAGTTTCAACGTGCGCGGCGAACCAATCGTCTGCACACCGGATGACGCTTACCGTTGTTTTATGCGAACGGAAATGGATTATCTTGTAATCGAAAATATGTTGTTCAACAAAAACGAACAACCAAAATTCAACGACAAAGAGAATTGGCAAAAAACGTTTAAATTAGATTAAACAATTATGCGTCAACAGACTTGGGCTTGTCGCCAGAAGGAAAGTTCCATTTTTTGTAGAGCATGATTTTGTTGATTTGCAGCCCTGAAAGTAGAGACACAATGCATTGCGTCTCTACATTAGCATGGGGCATCGCACCTTGTTATACCACTCATCTTTTAACACACGTTTTTTTTGAGAATACGAAATAGACGGAAAATACGAAACGGACTAAATTTTGCTTTCATACATTTTAGTCGCGCTAGCGACGGCATCATGCATAACCGGCGGTGTAGCGAAGCGCAACCGCCGGATCGTGATTCCCCCCAACAATCAAGTCGCGCAGCGACGACATTATCGAATACGTGTGTGCAAGCAAGATACTTGCATTACTAGTGAGGAGCTTATTGATTGAGACAAAAAAAGATTTACCTCAATGATGTCCAATAATGTCGTCGCTGCGCGACTTTGATGTTGGGGAGCGGACGCGAGCCGGTGATTGCGCTTCGCTACATCACCGGTTATGCATGATGTCGTCGCTGCGCGACTGTCAAAAATACGTCTCAAAAGATGTGTGGTGTAACGAAGACAACGCCCGACGGAATAATTTACAAACGCGTTTCGGGACAACGCAGCAATCATCAATATCGTTGCGGCATTGCCGCGAATGGATTCATTGGAACCGCTTACATCGGGCGTTACCCGATGCCATGAGATTAAGCCCCTTCGCCTTTGCCTGTCACCCCCAAATCTGGAATAATCAGGAGAATTATTATTTCAAAATTAACCCTTAACCAAAAATTAAAAACCATGACAGAAAATAAAAAAATCGAAATTGAAAACGAAACAGAAACGACTACACAAAAACCAAAACAGAGTCGTTTCAAAAAATGGGCATTGAATTTACTCGCCGTAATGATCGGTTTTGCAATGATCGGCGGCGTTCTCGGCGTGCTGGATATTTTGGCACAAAGAGAGTTGAAGAAGACAGGGGAGGCTTTGCCGAAATTGTTCTTGTATCGAGGGTGGAAAAAGAAGAATACGGACAAAGTATTCGTCCAATATCGCAAATATAACGAAATAGCAGCCAACGACCCGCTAACGGGACCAATACGGAATATTGAAAACGTATTTCCAAATTTGGTTGAAGATCATCTACCATATATTATCGCCAACTATTTTAAGATTTTTTTACAGCAATCTTGTCTGGAAAATTTTACTGTACATTCTGAAATGAAGCCTACCGTTATAACTCCAGAACTTCTAGCCAAATTAGAACGTCCATTTATCGTCACACTTGGCGGTTCGACAACGGATCCGTTTCTGCCACGAGTTGTAAAAGGAGCTGACGGAAACTATACCATAGTTGCAAATGGAACATGGTCAGAAGAACTAACCCGTACGATGGACAACAAAAACATTCGAGGAACAGTCTTTTGCTGTGGAACGGGAGGATACGAAACATCGCAAGATTTATTAAAATTATTACGCGACGTGCTGGAGATTAAACCGGATATCGTTATTTCCTATGGTGGCGTTAATGATTTATGTCGTCGCAGAGATCATAAGATGTACAACTGGTTTGCTGATCGTAAAAATAAACGGGATGCAGCAGGCATAACAACGTTACCGCGAAGTTTTCTTTTTCCAAATCTTGTTCGTTATATATATATATACACACACACACACACACAAGCATCGTCGTTACCAAAAGATTTTTATTTTGGGGTGAAATCTGATATGAACGAGGCTGAATATATGATTCGTAATTGGAAGATTATGCAGGCTATTTGCGATTTACACGGGATTAATTTTTATGGAGTGCTTCAGCCATGTGTTGGTAGTACAGAGAGAACACAAAACGACGAAGCATTTGTGTCAAAAAAATGGAAAGAAGATTATTTACATAATGACGAATTATGGCAAAATTGCTTTGATGTGACTGTCAAAAATTATGCTCTTGCAAAACCAGAGGTTGCTAAATATGATTTTCTGTACGATTTCACGGGCATATTTGATGAACGCGATTTGGATGTCATCTATCCTTTTGAATTTGACATGTGTCATGTCAGTCAGGAAGGTAACCGTATCGTCGCAGAAAATATGTTTAAGATGCTTTTCGAAGATGAGGCGGTGAATAAAATTGCTGATACAAAAAATAACTCAACGAAATGAAGTTTTTATACTTTTTACACTTGAAAATTCCCATCACTATCGCAATCAAAATGATATTGTTACCGGCAAAGAGTCTTTGCCAATTCGTGACTGGTGACCAACTTCCCCATC
>JAISQS010000074.1 GCA_031274045.1 Planctomycetaceae bacterium
CTACATTGGACTACCCCGTTGGGGTAGGGCGTTATAAATAATGAAAATAAAAAAATACCCTGAAAGGGTAACCCAATGTAGCCGTTGGTGAGCGGTACTCCGCTTACCAACGGAAAGAAGACGTGTTGACAAAACGTAAACCGCATTTTCGTTACCGAATGTTGTGACGGTTTGGCATATCAATGTGTTCCATTCCCTATTTCGACGGTAGCTTGCTACCGAAACGAGAATTGTTGGGAAACGCTTGCGTTGTCAATCAATCAATTGCCGTCAACGAACACAAATTACTTTGACCCCCCAAAAAAATAACACACGAGGTAAAACGTAGCACTCAAAAAAAACAGTGACAGAATTTGACACTACTTTTTATAGACATCTTTCGGATCGAATATTCGTTCGCCGATGGTTTCGAATCCGTCTGTGTTTTGTGCAATTTTGCGAAAGAAACAACTTTTAAAACCTTCATGGCAAGCCGCGCCGCCGACTTGCTCAACCCGCAACAAAATCGTGTCCGCGTCACAATCCAAAAAAACAGAAATCACTTTTTGAACATTTCCGCTCTCTTCGCCTTTGCGCCAAAGTTTATTTCGACTCCGGCTAAAATAAACCGCTCTGCCGGTCTGCAAAGTCTCATCGTAAGCCGCTTCGTTCATGTAAGCGAGCATCAAAACATCTCCACTCGCGTCGTCTTGCGCAATCACAGGAACAAGACCGCCGCATTTCCCGAAATCAGGTCTCAACATAATTTGCCCTAAAAAATTAAAATTAAATTGTCGCTATTAAAATTTCGTTTTGCTCAATGGTTTATTTGTGAAAACCGTTTTTTGTGTTGTGTCAACGAAAATCTATTTTGCGTTATGAATGATATTGTTTATGCGCAACGATAACTCTTCACTCGTCAAAATTCGTTTTTCGTTTTTTTATTTGCAATGCGAAATAAATGGACAAACGAAATGTACGAAATTTATTCTTGCAACAAAAGACAAAATTTTATGTTTAAAAAATATCCGTCAATTAAGCAGGAGTTGCGTGTAGAATTTTTTCGGATTGCGCCCGCGTGAGGCGGAAAATATATCATGCGTTTGTAAATTGCCTAGTACCGAGTTCTCTGATTTTTATTGCGTGATTGTTATTCGGTGGAATTTTGCGCAGGAAGTTAATGGATGTTAATGGAAGGTTTGAGACAGAATCTTTGATTTGTATTTAGCACGCATACGACACAGATTTGGGATAATTGCAGATTATTGATTTTTTGATTGCAGATTTATTTCAAATCTACAATCTACGATCTGCAATCAAAAAATTACGTCAAATCTGTGAATATCCTAAAAATCTGCGTCATCAGCGTGCTTAAAAAAGCGGATATTTCGCTGATATATTACCGAAAATAAAAACAAAACCCGACAAAAAAAATAAACCCGAAAGAAGTATTTTGATATGAACATTGTCAAACAAGAAAATTGTACCGTCCTCCTGACACGCGCCGAAAAACAAAACACCGAACTCAAAAAATCCCTCGAAGAACTCGGTGTCAACGTACTCATTCAGCCCGTCATCGATATCCTGCCGCCGGAATCTTGGAGCGAAACTGATGGCGTTGTCCGGCTAATCAAAGAACAACCAGACACGTTCGATTGGATTCTATTTCCAAGCAGCAACAGCGTAGAATATTTTATAAAAAGATTAGGCAAGGAAAATTTGCCCGCAACAACCAGAATAGCCGCACTAGGTCAAGGAACAAATAACACCCTACTCCAACTCACAAACCGAAACGCCGACTTGATCCCCGACATCAATAGTTCAGAGAATATTATCATAAAATTGCTACAAGAAAACGTCAGCGAAAAACGATTCCTCTTGCCGCAAGGAAACAGAGGACGAGGATACATACAAAGAGAACTCATAAAAGCCGGCGCAAACATCCAACAAATTACCGTATACAGATGCATCGACCGAGTACGCCCCGAAAAAAATATCCGCACCCTGATGGATAACAACAAAATAGATTGGACAACCGCCACAAGCCCCGCCATCGCCACCTCACTCGCCAATATGTTCGGCAATACTCTCCGCAAAACAAATATCATCAGCATCAGCCCAAACACTTCAAAAGTCTTGAGAAACTTAGGCTTCCCGCCAAAAAAAGAAACAAAAAACGCCACAATGCAAGATATCCTCAACGAAATCAAATCCATCCTCACAAACAAATAAAAAAACCGCAAACCACACCAAAAGATCAATAAATCTTTCGGCAATAATTTGCGGTTTCTTTTCTTCTTCCGTTCTATTCTTTGTTCGGCGGAATGTACCCTGCATTGGTTTGTGGTCTTGAGACTTTTCCTCCTTCGTTTATTTGGAAGTGGTTTGTGATGTTGTCTAGTTCTTGTGCTGTTGTTGAGATTGACATTACCGCTTCGGCAGATTCGTTGACCGCATTCTTATTCTCAACAGCCGTATTGCTCAACCTCGCAACAGCGGAATTTACCTCGTCCAAACTTTGCGTCTGCTCAACCGTCTCCTTGCTGATCTTGGCAACAATCTCATTGACATGATTGACCTGTTTTGCAATAGAATTCAAAGACTCCGACGTGTCACCTGCCACACGACTGCCCAACTCAACTTGCCTAATCGACTCCTCAATCAATCCCGCCGTCTCCTTAGCCGCCTTAGCACTCCTCGCCGCAAGACTTCGGACTTCTTCCGCGACTACGGCAAAACCCTTGCCGTGTTGCCCCGCCCTAGCAGCCTCCACCGCAGCATTCAAAGCAAGCAAATTCGTCTGGAACGCAATATCATCAATCACCCTGATAATCTTCTTAATCTCCTCCGAACTTTTCGTAATCGCGTTCATTGAATCTACCATTCTGTTCATGCGTTGCTGCCCTTCGGTGGTGTCTCCGTGTGCTTTCACCGCAAGCGACTCCGCTTCGTGTGCGTTGTCGGAGTTCTCTTTCGTCTGGGTGTTAAGTTGGTCTATTGAGCGCGAGACATCTTGCAACTGCTCGGAGCTTTCATTCGTGTTAGTCACAAGCCGCTGATTTGTCGTCGTCAAACTATCACCCTCACGAGCGACCGCACTTGACAACGTTTTCAAGTCCTTGATCGAGTCATAAAAACCATACCGCATCTCAATCAACGCCTTGCCCAACGTATCATGCTCCGACTTCAAAGGAACCCAAACCCGTAAATCACCCTTCGAGATTGTCAAAGCAACCGTAGTCTTCTCTTTGAGCGACGCAGCAACCTGACTAAAAGCATCCGCCAAAACTTCAAGCTCATCACCCGTTTTGACATACAAATTCACATCCAAACCGCCGCCGGCAAGCTCCTTCGCTGCAACAGTCATCAACTTAATCGGACCAACAATCCGCCTGACAACAAGCACCAAAAGCAAAATAAATATCACAATCCCAACAGAAGCAATCAAAAGATTATTTGAAATATTCCTCCTCATAATAATCCTTTCATTCTCTATCGGACGCCCGATAAAAATTGCCCCGATGACAACATTGCTCGCCGTTTTGACTGGCATGTAACAGACCTTCATGCGTTGCCCGACAATATCAATCTCCCCAACATAATCCTCACCCTTCTCATACACCGTAGAAAGAATCGCCGGATCATCAACCTCAATACCAACCGCATACTCACCATCTGATTTCGACTCCTCACCATCAGGCTTCGGCTTATCAGATTTTGGCTTCTTCAAAGTAGTAACATAAATCTTCTTGCCAACCAACGTCGTACCCTCAACATTCAACTCCTTCTTGATGTGATCAACCCAATTTTGCGTGTCCAAACGAAAACCACTCGAAACAACACCAAGCAACGACTTGTCCGAATCATAAAGCGGCACCGTTGCCCTAACAGAAAGCGGGACATTCTTTGTGCTTTCAAAAAACACGCCGGGTTCACCTGTTTTGGTAGTGTTTATGAAAAATTCGCCTAGCAGCTTGTCTCCGAACTTCGCGCGGTTTGAAGTACGGGCAAGAACGACTCCATCGGCATCGTTGACGGTAAAAAATTCGCTCTTCTTGTTAGATTTATATTCATCAAAAATTTTGAACAACGCTGCCGCGTCCTTATTTTTGACGGCAATCCGCATCGCTTCCATGTTGCTCATAGACTTAGTCTGTTCCAAGACTAAATTGCACAACATATCAATTTCATTTTTAACATCGCGGACAATAGTTGCCATCTCCTTGTCTGTCGTCTCTTGTACATAATTATCAAATTCCCATATACTAATGGAAATGATAATCCCGATAAGGAGGATAGTCATGACTATCACAAGCACAAGAAGCTTCGATTGAATCCCTCTAAATATTTTCATAGTAATTCTGTTTTAATTTTTGTAACTGTAAGGCGGCTGGCACAACAAATACCGTTACCTTCGGCATTTTCTGCAATAAAACCGCTCATTAAATCTCTAATACCGCATCAGATAAGCCCACTAACACAAGCAAAATCCAAAGCACAAACTATTCAAAATCACGCCAATCTTGCACAAAAATCACCCAGCAAACAACCCGCAAAATCAGCAAACTTAAAATTCAACAACACCAAAAAGAGGCGTTGCCGAAAGTCGGCGCAACAACACAACTAAACCACACCACACCACACCGAACAAACCGACCTCCGTATATGATAGATTTTTTTCAAACAACACGCAAGCTACCAAAAAAATATCATCAAAATAATTATCAAATATCTTCCAAATAAATCAGAACAACCATCTCAATCAGTACAAATTGAACCAAAACGCAACACATCAAAAAATTCAAAATTCAAAATGAACTTCGTGGTTAGATTTTTCGCGTAAAGATTGTTTGATGTTTTCGTGTAAAGATTGTTTGATGGCTGTTGGATTGGTGTATGATTTTTTTGGTTCGCATTTGAAAATTATAAATATGGCAAATTGAGGTAAAATAGATTAACCCACCTGCCAAAAATTTCCAACACCAAAAAAAATTTTCCAACCAACATTAAACAAAATATCAACAACTATTCCCACACAAACTCAAAAAAATATTCGCCCTAATCACCTGCCGCCAAACCCGTTATCACAACATCAATCACCAACAAACAAATTCCATGCAAACATTATCATCAACATCATATTTTTAAAATATATAATATTAGTATTACACCGGATACGGATTGATATACTTGGCTCTTTTATCGTTTCTTATTGACGTGTTAAAATTAGATATAAAAGCTTGTTACGATAAATTATCGCCCTGCATTACATAAAAAAACCAATCAACATTACTCAAACCAATTCGTAACATGTTACCAGTTTCCCCCTCCCTTAATAACCAACGAAGC
>JAISQS010000086.1 GCA_031274045.1 Planctomycetaceae bacterium
TGTGTTACTAAGGGAGAGTGAATCGATAACCAGTTGCGGATTGGTTGAGACTCAATATTGGTTATACAAATTTTCACGATGACATTTAAAAAAAGGAATTATCAAGCGCAAAAAGTATAATAAACACAATTTTAATAAACACAATTTTAAAAATCACTTTCGCGAATTTCGTTTTTTAGCGTGTTTCGCGTTAAAAAAAATTATTTCGTTATGTTTCGGTATTTTTCGTTTATTTTGTATTCTCAAAAAAATCTTAAAAGATGTTTTGTGTGTTTTTTGATTTTGTGTTGTGTTGATTTTGGTGGAGTTGGGTTATGTGTTTGAGGGCGTATTGATTATTTTGTGATTGTGGTTAATATATGCGGACTTTTGGGGGATGTATAAATCGGTTTAGTTTCGTTTTGTTTTTTTGGGCGGGGTTAAACTGATTTTAGTTTAGTCAAAAAAAACTTGTCAGAAAAAGAAATAGATTGGTGAAGCTATGGATATTCAGTTAGTAGTTGCTGGCGGCAGTAAGGCGGGTCAGGTTATCCCGATTTCTGGTGCCAAGTTTATCATAGGTAGGGCGGATGATTGTAATTTGAAGCCGCGTAGTGAGCTGATTAGCCGCTATCATTGTGCGATTGTTTCGGAGGACGGTTATGCTGCCGTTCGTGATCTTGGCAGTAAGAACGGCGTGTTCATAAATGGTACACGTGTCTCGACTGAGCAAGAGTTGAAACATGGGGATAAACTCTCGGTAGGACCGCTTGAGTTTTTTGTGCATTTGTCGGTTGATGTCAAGGGGCAAAAGAAACCGAAGGTCGAATCTGTAAGCGACGCTGTAACAAGAACAGTCGAGATTCAATCAGCAAATACAGAGCAAGGCGGCGAATCTGATATTGCGGATTGGTTGTCGTCGGCTTCGGATGTGGATGCGGATCAGGAGACGAAAACGATTGATGTTGCCGACATGTTGGAGTCGTTGAGGGAGCATAAGGAAGCCGTGTCGGACGCAAAACCGCCGGCATCAAATCCACCGGCAAATAAACCGGAAACGAGCCGGGATGTCGCCGCTAATTTGTTAAAGAACTTTTTCAAAGGCGGACGATAAAAGTTCCTGATTGTTTCGTTTTATTGAGGAAGTTGGCAATTTTTTAACGCGGCAACTTCCTCGCTCTTCGCCGCAACCAACAATACGCGATCAGCGATCAACGTTACGAGTACGCGATCAATGTAGCGAAAATGCGTTCGACGGCAACGACACAAATTACAAATTCATTCAACATTTTAACCACTTGAATCATGGCAAAACGTAAACTTCGATTAGCTGTTTTGATATCGGGGACGGGTCGTTCTCTTAAGAATTTGATAAATCGTATTTCGACGGGGGAGTTATCGGCGGAGGTAGCTGTTGTGATTTCTAGTACGCCTTCTGCGGTCGGGCTTCAATATGCGGAGGAGGAATCGATACCGATAGAGATAATTGAGCGTCATAATTATCCTACGCTTCGTGCTTTTAGTGAGCCGATATTCCAGATTTGCCGTGATATGTATGTTGATTATGTTGTGTTGGCGGGGTATTTGAAGTTGCTTGATATTCCGTCTGATTTCCATGAGAAGGTGTTGAACATACATCCGTCGTTGATTCCGGCGTTTTGCGGCAAGGGTTACTATGGTAATATTGTTCATTCGAAGGTGTTGGAGATGGGTGTCAAAATATCTGGTTGTACGGTTCATTTTGTGGATGAGCATTATGACAATGGACCGATTATTTTGCAGAAGGCGGTTGATGTTTTGGAGGGTGACACGGCGGACAAGCTCAATGATCGTGTATTTGCGGCGGAGTGTATAGCGTATCCTGAGGCGTTGGAGTTGTTGGCGGAGGGACGTGTAACGGTGCAAGGCAGAATTGTAAAAATCGCACCCAAAAAATCACCGCACGCATTAGAAATCGATTTCTAAAAAAACTCTTTCAAGCTCGGCGAGATGATCGGCGAGCTTTCTTGGTAAAAAATAGCATCGGCGTACTCGCCGACAACGCGAGCGGAAAACGCATTCGGCAACGTAAGGTGGGCAACCGACCGCCGGGCGGTTGCGTTTTCGTCGAGCGAAGCAAGACGAAAACAGTGGGGCGGAACACGTGTTGATATACCAAATTGCCCAAAACCCAAACGTTCGAGTTGTAGGGGCGAGGCTTGCCCTCGTCCCAAAGGTGCGGAAATCGTGTTGATACTCCAAACCCCCACCCGTCGGCTACGCCGACAATAGCCGCGAAGCGGCGAAGGACTGGAACGCGGGTGTCCCGCCCGCCTCTGTGCATAATAGAACCGAACAAGTTTGAACTGGACGCCAACACGGATTGGCAAATGTTCTCCAACACGTCTTCTTTCCGTTGGTAAGCGGAGTACCGCTCACCAACGGCTACATTGGGTTACCCTTTCAGGGTATTTTTTTATTTTCAACATTTATAACGCCCTACCCCAACGGGGTAGTCCAATGTAGCCGTTGGTGCGGTGTACTCACCGTACCAACGGAAAGAAGACGCATTGGCAAACGTAAGGTGGGTAACCGACCGCCGGGCGGTTACGTCGGCGTACTCGCCGACAATTGGAGCGGAAAACGCATCGGCAAAACTAACACGCCCAAAACGTAGGGCGTTTTGGTTTTGCCGATGCGTGTTACGCTCCACTGTTTTCGGCTTGCTCCGCTCGCCGAAAACGTAACCGCCCAGCGGTCGGTTACCCACCTTACGTTGTCGCCCAGCGGTCGGTTGCCCACCTTACGTTCTCCAACACGTCTTGGCGTTCCTTCCAAACTCGTTCGGTTTCCTAATGCTTAGGCGGGCGGGATGCCCGCGTTCCAGTCCTTCGCCGCTTCGCGGAAATTGTCGGCTACGCCAACAATTGGGGCGTGTTGGTTTTGTCAATGCGTGTTCCGCCCCCGTTGTCGGCTTGTGCCGACGTTATTCACCAAGAAAGCCCGGCGGTCGGTTACCCACCTTACGTTTGCCGA
>JAISQS010000088.1 GCA_031274045.1 Planctomycetaceae bacterium
CTTTCGTAGGGCGTTGCCCTACGCTATGAGCTTGTTGCCCTTTCAGGGCGTTGATACAGCGAATAAAAGACACAATGTAACACCCACACAAAATCCGAAATAATCAGTAGAATTTCAATCAGCAATCCAAATTCATCAAACAACAATTAAGGAACTTTATACCTGTGAGGTTGTTTTTTTTGAGTTATCCTGTATTTATATTAGGGCGTGTTGGGTGTTGGTTTGTTGGGTTGCATGATTGTTTATTTGGGGCAATAATTCAAAGGAAGGTAAATGGAAGTTTGGCATATTCGATATTTTGAAATCGCCTTTTCAAAAAAAACAGAATCAATATTTCGGACAGAAAACTGTTTTGTATATTGGAAAAGTTGTATATTTGCGGTGGTCAATGATAATTTAGAATAGACATGAAAAAGACATTGGACAGGGAAACAAAGAATCGAATCAGATACGTGAATTTCATCATCATACGGTTCGCACGGGGATTCAAAATGCATATCCCCGACGCTTTCAAGTATCTGGAAAAATATGGAGGTCTCGACTTCCTGTACGAACACTACGAATACGAACACACACAATCAGAACACAATACCTGCATGACCCTGCTCAGAGTTTGCCGTAATAACGGAGGTGAATTGTAGATGAAAGTGTTTCACGGAAGCGATGTCAGAATTGAAAAAATCGACCTTGCCAAAAGCGGTGAATTTAAAGATTTCGGTCGCGGCTTTTATGTTACAAATATACCTAAACATGCACACAAGCGAGCGTTGGCTATTGCTGCTGAACATGGCACGAAACCGGTAGTAACCGAATTTGAATACATTGAGGCTTATCCCGTGACGATGAACATGACAATAAAACGTTTTGATACCGTTTCGGAAGAATGGGTCAAATTTGTAATCATGAATCGCGATCGGAATCTGCGTCATCCTGCTCATGCCTGCGATATTGTGGAAGGTCCGATAGCTGACGATTGGGTAACAGCCCAAATAGAGCGCTATCAAAAAGGCAAAATCGCGGTCGGACTGCTTATCGAGAGACTCACATTTCGCGAACAAACCCATCAGATTTGTTTTTGTACTCCGGAATCATTGTGGGCACTCGAGTTTGTGGAAGATGATGCCCGCTTCGACATTGAGGACATCGGTAATGCTATTGTGGAAGCTCTTGCCGTTGATCGTAACATGGATGAACAAAAGGCTTTTCATGTCCTACTTAACTCCAAAACATACGAACAACTCGCCAACTCGGACACGAAAATGTACACTTGTTCGTGGACTGATATTTACTCAATGCTTATACAGGAAATAGATGACGACAAAAAATAAAAAAACAAGTGACGATAAAAAACGCAACACATAATAAAATTTTGTTTGCGTAAAAAGAGTGAAGGCGGTCAATGCAAATTGCATGTTGGTGCAAGTTATTTTGTGAATGTATTTATGAATGAATTTGGGTGTAAGCATTAAAATTTGATCAATGAAAATTATTATTTCGGTTAATCCTAAGGCGGGTCGTAGTTCTTCGCGTTTGCGTGCGGAGGAGTTATTTGAGCGTCTTCAAGGTAAAGGTTACGAGGCGGAATTGTTGACGGATATTGACGAGGTTGCGGACAAGGCGAATCGTTATTTTTCGGACGGCGAATTGAAGGTATTGATTGGTGTCGGCGGTGATGGAACGGCGGCAACTCTCGTAAACCGCACAACACAAGGTCTACCTATCACTCTACTTTCAGCCGGAACAGCTAATCTCATTTCGAAACATTTTCGACTCGGCAATACGCCGGCTAAATTAGTTGATATAGTTGAGAATGGTCATCTTGTTACGCTTGATGCGGGCAAGGCGGTGTCGTTTGTTGAGGGAAAATCTGTTGAGCGGATTTTTCTTGTCATGGTGAGTTGCGGATTGGATGCGGATATTGTCAATGGTGTTCATTCGCGACGTGAAGAGCGTTATCGTTCGGGTCACAAGAAGGGGGCGCACATCTCGTATTTATCGTACATAAAACCGATCTTGCATTCGTTGAGTACATATAAATATCCCGATATGAAAGTCGAACAACTTATTGACGGCAACTACATCACTGTTGACGAGCGGACAAAGTGGGGATTTTTTTTCAATCTGAATCGGTATGGTTGGGGGTTGCCGCTTGCGCCGTTTGCGAAGGGAAATGACGGCAAAATTGATCATGTTTTGTTTCGCGGCGGTTCGTGTATTTGCGGCGTTTTTTATACTGTACTTGCCCAATTATACGTTCACAGATTTTTGCCAAATTCAATTGCAAAACTAGGGCAAGCCGAAAAATACCGAATAACATCCGCATCAAATAACACAATTCCATTTCAATCAGACGGCGACCCGGGCGGATGTTTACCAATCGAAATCGAAATCGTAAAAGATCGATTCACGTTGCTAGTCGGAAAGAATACAAAACGTAACGCATAAAATATGACAGAGATCGTGTGCAAGCGAAAATGGCTCGCTTGTGTGCAAGCGAAATGGCAGTTGGTGTGTCTTTTTCGTTTGCATTTATTGTTGCGCTAATTGTAACTAACAAATTTGCCGCGTTTGTTTCGTTAGCGACGGTAGCTTGCTACCGACGAAATGGTGCGTGAAACGTGTTGATTGACGTATTCTTTCCGCTGGTACGGTGAGTACACCGCACCAACGGCTACATTGGACTACCCCGTTGGGGTAGGGCGTTAGAAATAATGAAAATAGTAATATATCAGCGAAATATTTTTTCTGGCAAACTGCAATTGTAGTAAATAATTTTCCTGACTATTTCGGATTTTGTGTTACTGATCGCCCTGAAAGGGCAACATATCCTAGCCCGCC
>JAISQS010000330.1 GCA_031274045.1 Planctomycetaceae bacterium
CGACAATGGATCGGAAAACGCATCGGTAAAACCAAAAAAACGTTGACGTTGTAGGGGCGAGGCTTGCCCTCGTCCCGAAGGGGCGGAAAACGTGTTGATATTCCAAACCGTGTCACCCATCGGCGTAACCGACAATTGCCGCGAAGCGGCGACGGACTGGAACGCGGGCGTCCCGCCCGCCTCTGTGCATTAGGAAACCGAACGAGTTTGGAAGAAACGCCAAGACGTGTTGGAAAACATTTGCCAACCAATCTTGGCGTTCAGTTCAAACTTGTTCGGTTCTATTACGCACAGAGGCGGGCGGGACGCCCGCGTTCCAGTTCGTGCCGCTTCGCGGCAAGTGAATTTTGTACTACATATTTGTTTCGGTATCGTATTTTGTTTCGTTTGTGATTTTGTTCATTGATTCGGCTAGTGGTTTTATGTGTTCTTGTTTTTTTGTGTAGACTCTGCAAATCCGGTAGCTTTGCGGGATGTAGCTGAACAGGTCTTCGTCATCTAGTTTTTGTATATTTTTTGACGCAGGGTCGAAGAGGTAATTTTGGCTGTTTGAGTCTGAATCGTTTCGTAGTTGGTGTCTTGCACAATCGACTTTGAACTCAATATCTTTTAGGTCTGTTGGCAAATTATCTTTTATAATCTGTTTTAATATCGTTTCGTTTGCAAATATGCTGGTTTTTTCTCTTCTGCCGGATTGGAATAAAATTGTTTTTTCGGCAGCCATGTGAAATGGTAATTGACGATTCAAAAAATCGCGCCAGAGCGGTGCAAGTTCGCGTTTTTTTTGATTTGACGATTTATCAAAACGCGACACGTCTACCAATAACGACCACTCCGTAAATCGTAGGTAGGCGTTGAGATTGTCCAGCGGATTCAGCATTTTGCCGGCATCAGGTAGATCAGGATCAGTGAAAATATAATCACAACTCCGCTCAAATAATTCGCCAAGAAAAAGATCAATCGCTCTGACTTTGCGGTGGAAGTAAATTGAGCGGAACAGTTCGCCGCGTATATTGAGAAATCGAGTCAAAGTTGCGAATCCTTTTTGATGTACGGTCAACCCTTTTTGAGTGAAAAATGAATAATGAATCAGCCGCTCTATGTCAAATACATTTGTCCCGAATCCCGTCATGTACGCATCACGCAACACGAAATCCATATTGTCAACAGTATACAATCCGCAAAAAACCGAACGGAGTAAACGTAACCAAGAAGGAACAACCGCATCACGATCCGGCGACGGTCGAACAATCAAAAAAGCAATTTGATCAGGATCAAGTGTCTCGTTGTCATTGAGTTTTCCCAATGGATTCCGGCGGATTTGACGTAACTTCGGGGCAAGCTCACGACGAATTATCTCCGCACCAAGCTTCTCATGATTCAATCCAAACTTAGAAAGATAATGCGTATCAAAAAAATGCCCAAACGGACCATGACCAACATCATGCAACAACGCCGCCATACGAACCAACGACTCAAGATAATTACGGCTGGGCAAAACCTCTCCACCACAAACATCAACAAGACTACCATAAAGATGCGACAAAACCTTAGACGCAAGATGCATCGCACCAATCGAATGTTGAAACCGCGTATGCTCCGCCGTCGGATAAACAAACCACGCCGTTTGCAATTGATGTATTTGACGCAGACGTTGAACCCAAACCGAATCAATAATATCACGCTCAGAAACAGAACATCCCGTTGCCGAATTAGTCTCCGACTCCGAATTAGACTCCGACTCCGAATTAGAAAAGGGAATATAACCATGAATCGAATCATGCACTATATCCACCCCGCCAAAATAATTTATCACTTTCATCTGCAAATATACGTTTGAACAAAATACAAAAAATTTTTTATCAACTCACCGCAATCACAAATCACAAATCACAAATCATCATGTGACTAATTTATTGCACCATGATTCTATGACGAAGGGGATATTTGCGTTTGTGTCTATTTGTTCGGCGGCTTCTAGTGTTGTATCTAATTTTTTTGCGGCGGATTGTATTGTGTCGTAGGAGTCGGCTTGTTTGAGTTTTTCGCGAAATGATTCTGTTGCCAGATTGAGTAGCAACTTAAAACGTTTTCGGCGAACCGGTGCTTCTTTGCCCGCTTCGTCTACGAACGTGTTTAGTTGCGATGCCAAACTTACCGAATCGATATTTTTTGCGGACAATTGCTTATTCAACTCAACACGTATTTTGTCAATCGCGTCATCGAATAACTCGCGCGCTTGATCAAAACTTCCGTTGCTCCGTTTTGCCAGATTCAATCCTTGTTCCAGCGATTCGACAATATTGTGATTGAGTAATATTGAGGCGAGAATGCGTGATGACAAAGGCGTGAAACGAATGATTCGGCAACGGCTGCGGATTGTTGGTAGTTGTTTAGCTGTTGATGTGCCGATCAAGATGATCAAGGAATCCGGCGGCGGTTCTTCGAGTGTTTTGAGCAATGCGTTCGCGCCTTCGGGGTTGAGATAATCAGCATCGTCGATTATGGCAACTTTTTGTTTGCCGAGAAACGGAGTGCGCGATATGTCAAAACAGAGTCCCTCTTCGCCGCGATGGTCTTTGCCGCCTATCAAAAAATCGAGCGGAATGAACGATTTATCTGCAGGTTTGGAAATGTAAAAAAGATCAGGATGCGACGGGATTGGTGATATTTGATCGTGCGAAACTGCCGTAGCAAACGAAAATTGACGGCAAGATTCACAAACACCACAAGGTTCAAGCTGCCGCGACCCGCCCGAAAGACAAAGCAACGCCCGCGCCAACGTAAACGCAAACAACCTCTTACCGATACCCGAAGCACCAATAAAAAGAAAACTACCAGACAACCGATTACGAATCTGAGCAGAACGAAACCGCTCAAATATCACATCATGCCCCTGAATACCTTGCCACGCCACTATTATAATTTTGGGTTAAAATTAAAGTTGAACAACCACTCTTCTCTACGCTTGACACACTGCAATATTGAAACCAAAAAACGAAATTTTAATGTGAAAAAAATATAACAAGCACTCTAAATTTTGGACACAACATCAACATTACGGTTTAATCTCATTCGCTGATTTGGCACCGGCATCGCGAAGAAATTTTATGATTTCTGCATCTTCAACATAATCCAACGGCGTTTTACCTCCGTTATCTTTTATATTGACATTTGCACGTTTTTTGATCAGATATTTTATTATTTCCAAATTGTCATAGGAAACCGCAAAGTGAAGAGGAGTTTCACCTCCGTTATCTTTTGCATTGATGTCCGCGCCTTTTCCGACGAGATACTCAACTATGTCCATCCGTTGAGTGAAGGCAATAGCAGTGTGAAGTGATCCCCAA
>JAISQS010000356.1 GCA_031274045.1 Planctomycetaceae bacterium
CCCTTACCTTTCTGTGAATTATTAAATTTGCGGGGTGAATTTTTTGTTCAGATCAGTTCGGTGTAGTTTTCGCAAATGTAGTTTGGTTTTGCTGCGATTAGGTCTTCGGGATCGCCGTACCCAAAGAGTACGGCGACAGTTGGGATACCGTTTTTTTGACCGGCTTCTATGTCATTTGCCGAATCGCCTAAAAAAATTGCATCCGATGGCAAGATGTCAAGCTCGTCTATTATTGTTGCTAACATTTGATCTTTTGTGTAGAGCCGGCTGCGGCTGTCACAACAAAAAATCGTATCAAAAAACGCACGGATTTCTTTGCAATCAACAAGACGCATTGTCGATGCTTCACGCTTCAATGTTGCAATCCCCAGCTTTTTGCCCGCACTCTTCAAACGAACAAGCAACTCAAACGCCCCCGAATACAACGGCGAAACACCATAATCACTAGACTCATAATCCTCACGATACGAAGCCGCAAGATTATCTATAAACGATTTGTCTATATCTTGACCGACAAGATTGCGAATCATATCCGATAAAGGAGGACCAACACGCAAACGACTCATATTAGGCACCGGAAAATCACAACGCTCAAACGTCGCAACCAAAGAACGCTCAATATCACCAATAGTATCACAAAGCGTCCCATCAAGATCAAAAATCACACAACGACTCAAAAGCAATCGAGAATACGTAATATTTTCCAACATGTTACAGTAATATAAATTTTTTGGCTCTTTTATCGTTTTGTGTTGATCTATTAAAACGACAAATAAAAAATCCTGATTATTTCGGATTTTGTGGGGGTGTTACATTGTGCCTTTTATTCGCAGTATCAACGCCCTGAAAGGGCAACAAGCTCATAGCGTAGGGCAACGCCCTACGAAAGAGATTCACGAATACAACTCGGGGCAACGCCCCAATAATATCAACAATAACGGAAGCTTTTAAATGAGTGCGGAATGCGGAATGCGGAATTTAGTAGCAGTATCTTTAATTCCGAATTCCTAATTCCTAATTCCTAATTCCTAATTCCTAATTCCTAATTCCTAATTCCGACTTCCGCTTGGTCTGATATTGTTGCCCCGTTGGGGCGAAGGTTATTTATAATCAATTATCGTAGGGCGTTGCCCTACGCTATGATATTTTGCCCTTTCAGGGCGTTGATGCATTGTATTGATACAGTGCTTGATAAAAGGCACGATGTAAATGCCCCACAAAAAACGAAATAATCAGAATAATTACACAAACGCAACCAAATAAATAATCCAATAAAACAATGGAACAGATCAAAAAATTATACGCTCAGGTTCGAGATATTTTTTTGAGTATGACGCTTGGCAATCGCATACTTATTGTGTTGTTGGCAATGATGCTTACAGTGTCGCTTGGTTATTTGATTGTCGGCAGTATCCGGCAAGCTGATCCTGCGTCGAAATATGTCAAGATTTATGATGGGCGAAATTTTAGTGGTGAGGAGAAGCGTGCGGTAGATGATGCGTTGGCGAAAGAGAATTTGAGCAAGGCGCGTTGGGTTGGTGATAAACTTGAGGTGCCGGTTGATCAGCGTGCTGCGTATGCCGCTGCTATCTCGCGTAATTCTGCCGTCCGCGTAAGAAGTACTGCTTTGAACGAGACAATAAATAATTTAAGCACGTGGGAAAGCCGAGCTATTATTGATGAGAAAAAATTTCAGGCAACAGCGCAAGTTGTCGCGGACGAAATTGCAGCATATCCCGAAATCGCAAACGCAACTGTTGTCCCAAATAAACGGGATAATTGGAACAAAAACGTGTGGGCAAGAGAAAAAATTACTTCGCTCACAGTTTATGTTGACACAGTTTTTTTTCAGCCGTTGCCTGAAAATACGGTTGCCGCAATCGGTCATTCTGTCGCCACTGCATTCGGTATTACAAATATGCGCGAGATAACTATTGCGGATAGAAAAAACAGCAGAACATACTACGGCAACGGCGACGAAGTCGGAACAACAAGCGGAGGCGCATACTCAAAAGCACAAAAAAAACAACAAGAAATCTGGAACGCACAAATTCATAACGTACTCAATATCAAAGGACTGCAAGTACAAACTTCCGTCGTTCTAAAAACAAAATTCAACGAACGCGCTCTCGACGTTACACAAAGAATCTCAAAAGAACCATTTTACGAACATACCGATAATTACAGTCTTGAATCACAATTTGGCGGACGTTTTGGGCGACCCGGACAAATAGCAATGGGTTCGGTTCCTTTGATTCAACCGATTGCCGGTAGAGACGACATGTCAAAATTGTCCGAAAAACGTGACGAAAGAGAAGCGACAAAAAGTATCGGCGGAATTGAAGAACGTTTTGAATTTTTCCCGCTCGTGCCGGAACGTATAATGGCAACATTGCGTATACCGCGTGATTACGTTTTGGAAAACTGGCGGCGAAATAACCCCGCCGCACAATCCGAACCCACTCCCGAACAAATTACAGAAACAGAAGAAATGATTCGCAGAAATATCAAGCAAGATATCGGCACGTTACTTTTGCCTTATAAGGGTGAAACGCGATCTGCTGATCCTTATGATATGGTTCAAGTCTCATTTTATAATCCGATTGTTGAGCCGGAAATTATATTAACAAGATGGGAACAAGTACAACAATGGTTACTCCAAAATTGGCATACATTGGGTTTGATGGGTCTTGTGGTCAGTGGTCTTTGTGTCCTGTGGTCAGTGACGCGACCTGTGAAGCCTGCGCCGATTGTTATTTATGAGGCGCCGGAAGTTCCGATGGACGTGATTGAGGCGAAAGCCAAAGCGAAAGCCGATGCCGAAGCCGCCGTCGCCGCCACTGAAGCCGCCGCTGCCGACGAAGATATTGACAGAACGCTCGAACCATTCGGTTCAATAAGATCAATAAGAGACGAAATCGCGGAACTGGTTGAAGAAAATCCCGAAGCCGCAGCAGCCGTATTAAGACAATGGATCGGAAACGTCGCAATGGCGGAAAACAAATAATGTGGTAACAGACGAATTTATTTTTTTGAGATACGAACCGGACGAAAAATACGAAATAAACGAAAGAGTTGACAGTAAAATTTCGTTTGTTCTGTTTATTTCGTTTATTTTGTATTCTCTAAAAAATATCCTTACCATAACTTCCATTACCTTTCTGTGAATTTTTGTGAGTTATCTCAAAATACGAAACGATTAGAAAAATTGTGTTTAAGAATAAGAGCAAAAAGAAATCTGCTGACAAGAAGAAGGCGGAGGTTGATTATTCGAAGTTGGCGATATTGCCGAATGATCTTGCGGAGCATATTGGATCATTTGCGGGGTTGACACCGGAGGAGCTTGCGCGTTTATTTGAGTCGTTGCAACGAATTGATAGTTCGTTTACTGTTTCGCGGCGAAAGGGCGTGAAGGGAAAAAGTTATTCACGCAAAGTGCGCGGCAGCAATATGAATATCGCTGACGCTGTCGAGTACGAAAAAAACAGACATGAAGAACGAATTGAAAAAGAACGCAAAATTAAGGAAATAAATGGAATTGACGAAGAGATTTTTGATCGTGATGAGTTAAACGATGAAATTTATCCAAAACGATTGACTCCTGTTGACATCGTAAGAAGTACGGAGGCGGCAAAAGAACGGTTGACTGAAATTGATCGAGAGCGGTTGAAGTTGCCGGTGATTTTTGCGCCGCGTGATGAAGCGGTTTTGGATGCGATTGCGATTGTAAAAAAATATGAAACCGCGCGTCTGGCTCAAGCAATCGCCGACAGACAACGAAAAGAAATCATCGGAAAATCAAAAGAACAACTCAAAGCCGAAGAAGAAAAAAAATTACGCCAAATGAAAGGCGAACCGGAACCACACGAAGAAACACCGGAAGAAAAAGCCGAAAGAGAAGCAAGAGAAATCGAAGAAGCAAGATTACGCAACGACGAACTAGTTGGGTTTGATTCAAACTTCAGAACGTTGGTTGACGAAGCCGCACAACTCACTGACGAAAACCCCGACGCTGCCGTCGCAATCGTAAGACAATGGATCGGAAACACCGCAACAACACAACAAAACACAAATAACTAATCAACTAATTTTTTTAACGCAGAAATCGCGTAAATACGGGAAAAACGGAAATTAGTATTCCGCCCTTTCAGATTTTTCGCAATTTCCGTGTTGAAAAAAATCAAATTATTACGGTCGGAAAACAGAACCAAATCAGAACGAATTGTGAAAAACAAATGAATGGAATTAAAAAAACAGCTAAATTGTTGAGCGGTTTAGAGTGGGATACGGTTGTGCAATTATTGAATCATCTTGACGCGGACACGGCGGTTTTGTTGCGGCGTGA
>JAISQS010000371.1 GCA_031274045.1 Planctomycetaceae bacterium
TTGTGAATCCCTTTCGTAGGGCGTTGCCCTACGCTATGAGCTTGTTGCCCTTTCAGGGCGTTGATACTGCGAATAAAAGACACAATGTAACACCCCCACAAAATCCGAAATAATCAGGAAAAATTTCCGTTCGTGGTTTTCTTTTACATTCGACAGCCGCGCTCACTCCAAAAAAATAAATTGTTGAGATGTGCTACTATATTATTTTAGTTTTACTTTGAGTAGAATAGTCGCGAGCGTTTTTGAGTGATGCCGTGAGTGATGCCGGTAGAAAATTGACTCACCAACTTCATCTCTTGTCAATTTGCCGACAACTCTACGCGAATAACTAAACATTTAACTTTAACTTTAAAACTAACGTAACAATTAACACCAACTTTCAAAATTAAATTTTTTTTGGAGACAAATTATGCCAAAAAACATCAGACATGGTAATCCCTTGACCGCCGCGATGGAGGATTATCTGGAAGCAATTTATCATATTGCTCAAAAGGACGGTTTCGCGCGCGCGGGTCAAATTTCCAGACGATTAAACGTACACAAATCGACCGTAACAACAGCATTGCACTCATTGCAAACTCAAGGCTACATCGACTACGCCCCATATCAGGAAGTCAGAATTACCCCCAAAGGTGAACTTGAAGCTAAAAGTATTGTTCGCCGTCACGACATCTTTTTCCGACTACTGCACAATTTGCTCGAAGTTGAAAAAGACGAAGCCTCTAAACTCGCGTGCGAAATGGAACACGCTATTCCGCCGGAGGTTGTTGACCGATTTATTTATCTGGTCGAAAAAGCATTGCACCGAAAAAACACCGATAAAATCTCACGCAAAGAAAAAAAATCAAAAGGAAAGAAGAAGAGCAAAAAGGCGGAATAATTGCGATTTTTGTGCGTGACTTTACCGTGTAGAGTTTGATTTGTTCCGGTAGATTTGCTGTTGTGAGACAAGTCTGACAATCTCTGTACAGCTGATGTGTCGGGTATTATCTTTGCGTGTTGCGGTTGTTGGTTGTGGTGTTGATTTTATTAGCGCAACGAAAATAAATTCGCGTGTTTTTTGATCTGCCTGCAATATATGCGCGGATTGAAAAACACCGATTTCGCAACCATACGCGGTATAGTTTGTTGTTGTGCGGTGATGAGTTATTTCTGATTTTTATACTTTTGTGAAGATTATTTCGGCATGAAACGGAACAAGCATTTTGCGGAAGTCGGCGGTATGTTGCGGGTTGGTGTTTTTCAGCGTAGCCGTTGTAATTCTTGGCCTCTTGTTCATTTTTTGGAGCAGGAGTTATCCGGTGCGATTATATCTGAGTGGGAGCCGACGGATATCTGTTTACGTTTGATGACTCACAATCTTGATCTTGCGTTGTTACCGATTGCGGATTTGATGAATTTATCTCGCGGCAAGATAGTGAGTGATTGTTGTATTGCGTGTTGTGGTGTTGTTCAAAGTGTGAAGTTGATTTCAAAGAAGCCTATATCGCGGATTGGTACGTTGGCGCTTGATGTTTCGTCGCGTAGTAGTGTTTTGATGTGTGAGCTTTTGTTGCGTCATTATTTTGGTATTTTGCCGAAGAAGTATCGTCTTGATGTTACGCGTCCGTTGGATGGTTGCGGTGCGGACGCGTTTGTTGTTGTCGGTGACAAAGCACTCGGATACCAGCCGGATTCACAATGGGAATACCGATACGATCTCGGCGAAATTTGGTACAACAAAACAGGTCTGCCGTTTGTTTTCGCGGCATGGGCAAGTTGTACCGAGAATATTTGGGCAAATAGAAATTGTATACTTGCGTGCAAAAAAACAAGAGATCGCGGAATAATTGAAATCGATACTTTGCTCGATCAAAAATATATTGACGGAACAAAACACCAACTCGAACGCAACACAGTTAAATCATATCTGACAAATTCAATCATCTACAAACTCGGAAAAAATGAGCGCGCCGGATTACAACTCTTCTTCGATCTCGCGTTGCAATACGGATACGCCAAATACCGCACCGTCGTAGACGTGAGTGATTTTGATACATAAAATTCACCATTTATGACCGCCGAAAGTATAGCAGCAAACGAAAGAATTTCCCCAAAGCGGAAAGAGAAAAAAATTGCCGCGTAGCGGCGACGGACTGGAACGCGGGCGTCCCGCCCGCCTCTGTGCGTAATAGAACCGAACAAGTTTGAACTGAACGCCAAAACGTGTCGGCAAATGTAAGGTGGGTAACCGACCGCCGGGCGGTTACGTCGGCGCAAGCCGACAACTGGGGCGGATCACGCACTGGCAAAATCAAAACGCCCAATGTCGGCAACGCCGACAACCGCCGCGTAGCGGCGACGGACTGGAACGCGGGCGTCCCGCCCGCCTCTGTGCGTAATAGAACCAAAAAAGTTTGAACTGAACGCCAAAACGGTTTGGCAAATGTTCTCCAACATGTCTTGGCGTTCCTTCCAAACTCGTTCGGTTTCCTAATGCACAGAGGCGGGCGGGACGCCCGCGTTCCAGTCCGCGCCGCTTCGCGGCAATTGTCGGCTACGCCGACGGGTGGGGTTTGGAATATCAACACATTTCACACGCCTTCGGGACGATGGCAAGCCTTGCCCCTACAACATCAATGTTTTTTTGGTTTTGCCGATGCGTATTCCGCCCCAATTGTCGGCGAGTACGCCGACGCTATTCACCAAGAAAGCCTGGCAGTCGGTTGCCCACCTTACGTTTGCCAACACGTTTTGGCGTTCAGTTCCAACTCGTTCGGTTTCCTAATGCACAGAGGCGGGCGGGACGCCCGCGTTCCAGTCCGCGCCGCTTCGCGGCAATTGTCGGCTACGCCGCCGCAACGTAAGCTAACCAACTCCGTTTGTCGAATAGTTATTAAGGTAAGTGAAGTTGGTCGTACTTCGCGAATTGGTAAAGCGCGAGTTAGTCGGGGATCAATATCGGTAACAAAATTATGACGATGGTGATTGCGAATGGGAATTTTAAAGTATAAAAAGTATATTACAGAGCAGCACAACGTAAAATTGAACACTGCCGCCGACGAGCCTGCGAACTTAAAAAAATTTCAAATCACACGAACACAAAAATATCACTCAATAACCAAATCTTAACCCTCGCCTCTAGCCATACAATACAATAACATGAATCCAATATTGATCCGTGAATTGCGGCAGTTCACGCGGAATAATTACGTTACGGTGTTGCTGTTGATCTATGTCGGTCTGATGCTATTTATAGCGGGGGTTTGTACAATTTGTGCTATTCTCAGTCAAACAGACAAATCAGTATACGATGACTCGATTTGGCTTGTTATTGATGCAATAGGGAGGGAACCTTCTGTTTGTATGTTTGGATTGCTTTCTCTTGTGGTTTATTTGGTGTCAATTTTTGCAATCGTGATTCCGTCCGCATGGAGTTTCTCACAATGCCGCGTCAACGAAGATATGATGTTCTACTCATCACTAAAACCCTCAACAATCGTATTCGGCAAATTTCTTTCCGGTATTGTTTGTTCAATGATGTTGTTTAGTATAACGTTGCCGTTTGTTATGTTGGCATATATGCTGCGGGGGGTGGATATTGTTATTATTGGTATTGTTTTTTCGCAAATATTTCTTGTCGTTCAAATATTAAACCTCTCCGCAATCTTGTCCGCTTCTACTTCCAAAAATCGTTTTATTCCGTATCAAGTTGTCATTTCCATTCTGGTATTGGTTGTGTTGACTTTTCCGCTTGTCAATATGGCAGGAGAGGAATGGTCAATGATGTCACAAGAAGATATGTTGAAGGAGGTTGGTGCGTTGTTGTTTATTGAGGTTTCTTTGATCGCGTTGTTGTTGAGCGGTGCGATTGCAATGCTTTCGCCGCAGTCGTCAAACAAGTTTATGCCGTTACGAATACTTTTGATGTTGGTTTTGCTTGCAGGTTTTATTGTGTCTTTGACGGGAGTTTTTTTGTCGCCTTGGTATGCAGGTTTAATTAAGATGGAGGAACTTTGCGCGGTAACTTTATCTATAATGATTTTTATGGTTGTTTGCGAAAGCGATCAATGGTCTCCGCGAATTCGCCGTAGTTTGCCGAAATCGTTGTTGTTGCGTGTTGTTATTTTTCCTTTTTATACGGGATCTGCGTGTGGTCTGGTTTGGATTATGCTTTTGTCAATGATGATAGTTGTTTTTGATCTGGCGGTTCTGTTTCCTGTTGACGGCAAAAGTCTAATTACATTAGCGATAGAAGGTCATTGTTCATTGCCCTTCGTGTTGCTTGGATTCTCGTTCAATTATAATGTGACCGCTATGTTGTTGCTGAAAAGATCGGCGGACAAATCGAGAGTCAAAAACGCGACCTCACCGGATCGCAGCCAACCAAATGATCCGAAAATCGGACAATACATAGTTAAAGATAAAATTCATTACATCCCAAGAGTGTGGTTAGTCACAATTTTCTTGCTGGTATTTGTAATGTTTATCAGTATAATGCTGTTTTCTGCTGTTTGTGATTTGGGTCCTGCTTTCGATTATTGGAATCAGTACAACGAGAGTTTGATTTCAATGTTTTGTCCGGCGTGTGATTTTTCGCTTGATTTACCGCAATCGGCAGTCCAAATCGGCGGAGTAGAAATCGAATATATAGCCTCACCAATACGTGTAACAGGTATGTTGGCGTGGTTTATTGTACTTTTGCCGATTTTATTTTTTTGGTATTTGCCAAAATTAAAAATGTTTTCGCCAATCGAAAACGAAGACGTAAATGTTCACAAATAAACCTAAACACCAACACTTAAACCGACCCTCAACATAAACTACTTTCACAAACTACTCAACTAAATCATGTCAAAAATTTTTAACTTGAATGTCAATCCAATTCTGATCAGAGAACTACGTCAATTTGTGCGGAGTCATTTTATTATTTTCTTGATCAATTTTTATGTTCTTGCGCTTGTTGTTGTCAGTATAATGGTCTTGCTCAATATGCTGAACAATCAGACGCTTGGGCGAGAGCTTATTTTTGCGTTGGGTATTGTTGTTTTTTGGGCATCGGTTTTGTCGATAGTGCTTCGCACCGCGTGGAGTACATCGCACGATAAAATCAACGAAGACCTAATGTTCTACTCCTCAATGAAACCATCAACAATAGTCTGGGGCAAAATACTTTCCGGTATGATTTGTACATTGATTTTGTTGAGTGTTACGATGCCGTTTGTTACGCTTGCGTATATTTTGCGAGGCATAGATATTGGGACATCTATAATTGTTTTTGTGCAGATATTTTTGATAGTGCAGATATTGAACGGCATGGCGGTTCTGTCCGCCGCGTCAACGAAAATGAAATCCGCGCCGTATCAATCTTTGTTTACGTTAATAGTCGCCGCGTTCTTCGGCAATTTTTTTACTTTCGCGACACTTGCAGCAGTTATTTATGAAGGCGGCAGAGCTTGGTCGGGTTTTTGGTCAATTTGTTCGATTTTTTTGCTTATTGAGGTTGGTGCATTTTCTCTTTTGGTTTTGGGCGCGGTTGCGTTGTTTTCGCCTCTGACATCAAATCGAGTTTTCCCGATAAGAATTGCTCTCACGGTATATTTTATTGTTGGATTTTTGTTGGTTTTCTTTGATGTTTTTGGTATGTATTTTGGCGTGAGTGTTACGTCTGGTTTGTTGACATTTGAGATAATATGTTTGGTTTTTTTGGCATTTATGATTCCGTCAATTGTCTGTGAACGAGATCGATGGTCGTTCCGTATTCGCCGTGATTTGCCGAAGTCTGCCCTGCTTCGCATTCTGTTATTTCCGTTTTATACCGGTACGGCGTGCGGGTTGGTTTGGGCTGTAATGCTGGCGGCAGTTATCGTGGTAATTGATCTAATGTACTTGCAATATACTTCCGGCAGCATCTCGTACCTCCTCTCAAACAAAAGACAATGTCCGGTATCATTGGGATGGTTAGTATTTTCTTTTGACTACTGCGTAACAGCAATGCTCATACGCGGACGATTCTTTCCAAAATTAGATACTACAAAAACGTGGATAATCGTACTGGCTTTGATCACGTTGTTTTCGCCGGTGACTGTACTCATCTACATCCTCATTTCACAAGGAAGCCTCACCCAAATAATGTACAACTCACTGCTCAACGATTACGCAAACAGCGTTTTTTCTGCGTTGAATCCATTCTGTAATATTGTTAGTGACGGCGGATACAATTCAATGGCAATATTAGGAATGACGGTTTGGACATCGTTACTTTTTTTAATATTGTTATTTTGGTACAAACGACAAATAGGCAAATTCTCCCCCAACGCAACCGAAGAGAATCTAATAACATTCGAAGAAGCCAAACAAATAATACAAAACATCGAAACACCAAATAATTCATAAGAAGATCAAGGGAAGGTAACGTGTTCCGGTGATTGCGCTGCGCTACATGTTTGTTGACCCGTTGGGCGATCAATATATTGCCGCGAAGCGGAAACGGACTGGAACGCGGGCGTCCCGCCCGCCTCTGTGCGTAATAGAACCAAAAAAGTTGGAACGGAACGCCAAGACGGATTGGCAAATGTTCCCCAAGGCTTTCGCCAGAAATTAACCGGCAAATTTTTTTGTTTTTATCAAAAATCTCCATAGCCCAATCTAACACTTTTGTTGCCGGTTAATTTCCGGCGAAAGCCTTACATTGTGTTATGCACCGCATCAACAATAACCAATACAACTTTATTGAGTCATGGTCGACTCGCCCCAACGGGGCAACTAGCAATAGCACAGGGCAACGCCCTGTGAAA
>JAISQS010000389.1 GCA_031274045.1 Planctomycetaceae bacterium
GGAGGGGCTTCGTGTGTTATTAAGGGAGGGGAACTTGGTTACCTGTTACGGTTCAGTTTTGCAAAAAACTCTTTTATTATTTTATGTTAGTGTACCAACAAAAAAGTATAAAAGAGCCATATACTTTTTACACTTGAAAATTCCATTTTCAATTTTTGCGTTTCTGTGTTGGCGAAATTTATTGTGTGTTGTGTGTGTTATCGAATGAAATCGGCATCAATTCTGTACACCAATCCGCCCGGTTCCGGGTTTGGATTAACTTGCAAAACACCGCCGACACCGACTAATGTACTTCGGTATGAGGTTGTTAATCCGCCTGTTAATTTTACGCGGATGAATTCGGTTTTTGATGGTTTTGGAGGGGCAAATTTACTGCGGTCAAGAGTTGCCCCAATCATAAACTCTGTAACGTTGTCCATGTTTCTTGTCGGCTGCATGAATCCTTCAATAAAGATACGAGCTTCGTTGCGTTGTGTTGTCTCCGCGAGCAAAAGTACCTCCGGTTTAATTTGCCCCGTTCGCGGGTCTTCCGCAAGAAACTCAAAATCAATCTCACGATAACCCGCCGGAATATCATACGAACTAACATAATATTGATAACAACAACCGGATATTGAAATGAAAAAACAAAGAGCTACTCCAACACTAGAAATTCCAAGTCCACCCAACGCCTCAGGTGCATTGAGAATCTTGCGAATTGCAATTATTCCCAACACCATACCCATCAACGGAAACACCACAAAAAGCATACTTATAAACGTAAGAACAGACAAAAAACCTAACACCAACGACCCAACAGACTCAGCCGTCAACGACCGATAATCCACCAACTCATCAGGACGAACTTCATCGTGATCTTGATAATATCCACGCAACGCATCGTCAAATTCCGTCCGTTTACGCTTGTCGTCTTTGTCAACTGCCATTTAATTTTCCTCCAACAGCCAAATTACAGCCAAATTAAAAAAACAAAACAGATTAAAACCCAATATAGATCAAAATTGTGCCGCCTTGAAAAGACGACACAGCACAACGCAACACAACCGTGTGCAAAACCCGCGTTTCACACACGTAACAGAAACGCCCAATATATTCGTTGCGCTAATACAATCAAACAGCCACACCCCGCACAAGCAACAATCCACCAACGTAAAAAGTTCACAACATTATACGCGTCGGATTCGTTGCTTGTGCTTTGTTGTGTCGGTTTAATCTTTTTTGAGTCGTTTGATTCGTAGATTTTTTATTTCTACTTTCATTGGCGGACCGACGTGTGCTTGAATGGCGAAGATGCCGCTTTCTTGCCTATGATCTTTGTCTTCGTCTTTTGCGATGATTGTGGTTTGTCCGTTTATTTTGTGTGTGAAAGTGAAGTCTTTTGCGGTGATTTCATACGAGTTCCAATCTTCGGTTTTGAACTCTTTTTTCAGACCATCGTTTTTTGCAAATTCGTTGATTGTTTTTGGTCTTTGTTTTTCTCCGATGACAACTTCTTTTCCGCGTTGGCATAAGATTCCGCCAAAACTTTCGCCGTACAAAATCCCCGAATGAGCATGCGTGCCGTCGAAATCGGCTTGGTATCCGCTTACGCTGAAAGGTTTGTTTTTGTTTAGTTTGCTGCGGTATTGGAAACCGGAGTTACCCTGTTTTGAGAGTTTTATGTCGGCGCGAAAAACAAAGTCACTTACGTCGCCGCCTTTCCAGATTAAAAATTGATTGTATGTCAATTTCGCGTCTCCTTCCGCAGCGGTTTGACCGACGATAACGCCGTTTTTGACGCTCCAAATTGCGGCGTTGCCGTCCCATTCGGAGAGGTCTTTTGCGTTGAACATTGGGACGAATCCTTCAGCCTTTTCTGCGTCTGAAATTCCTGTTGATGATTCTTTTGCAATCTTCGCGTCCGCTGTTTTCGCGTCCGCCGAATCCCAAACTCTCACGTAGTCGATTAAGAATTTGTGCGGCAAAGAAGATTCATCTACACCTTTTGTTGCGCCCCACGCGCCGCCGAATGCCAGATTCAAAATGAGATAAAACTTTTTGTCAAAAGGCCACGTCGATTCGCCTTCGCCGTCGTTCGTGTACGTGAGAACTTTTTTGTCATCAAAATAAAAATCTAAACGGTCATCAAACCACTCCAACGCATAAACGTGAAATGTTTCTTTGAGGTCTTTGCAAATAATTTTGTTGCCCGGTGTGGTTTTATTTCTGTGATGTTTTTCAACGTGGATTGTGAAATGAACTTTCTCCGGCTCAAATCCGACATGTTCCATGATGTCAATTTCGCCGAATCTTGGCCAACCTTTTCTCATATCTTCAGGAATCATCCAGATAGCGGGCCAAGTCCCCAACGCAACGGGGATTTTTGCGCGGACTTCAATTCGACCGCCTGTCCATGAACCTTTACCTTTTGAGATTACGCTTGCGGATGTGATTGGGTGAACTTGATCGCCGACTTGGAAGTTATCTTTTCTTGCGGTGATAACAAGGCAACCGTCTTTGACTTCGGCGTTTTCCAATCTTGCTTTCGTGTAGTATTGTAGTTCTTTGTTCCTGACGTGTCCGACTTCGTAGTCCCATTTGTCGGGGTTTGGGAGTCCTTTACCGTCGAACTCATCCGACCACACAAGTTTGTCGAATTTTCCCGAACCGCCTGCGAATGGCTTCGGCGGCTCAACAGTTTGGGCAAATATCTGAAATTGAGCCAATGTCAAAATTAACATTGCCCAAATAATATTCAATCCAAATAAATCTATCGTTTTTTTCATTATTTTTTATGTTTAGGTTAATGTAAGTTACAGTTCTTTTTTATACCACACATCTTTTAAGATGCGTTTTTTTTGAGAATACGAAACAATCGAAATATACGAAACATGACGAAATAATTTTTAACACAAAACACGCTAAAAAACGAAATTCGCGAAAGTGATTTAAAAAGTGTTTATTTTCAATTATTTATTTTCAACGTTTATTAAAAATTCGCGCATTTTATATTTTCGTGTATTTCGTATGTTTCGTATTCTCAAAAAACTTGTGTGGTATAACAAGGTCAATGCTCTCGTTATGCTACACAATTTTTGAGATACATTTTTCTGATTATTTCGTTTTTTGTGGGGCTTTTACATCGTGCCTTTTATCAAGCGCTGTATCAATGCAATGTATCAACGCCCTGAAAGGGCAAAATATCATAGCGTAGGGCAACGCC
>JAISQS010000449.1 GCA_031274045.1 Planctomycetaceae bacterium
CGTAGGGCGTTGCCCTACGCTAATGTAGAGACGCAATGCATTGCGTCTCTACTTTCAGGGCGTTGATACTGCGATGAAAGACACAATGTAACACCCCCACAAAATCCGAAATAATCAGTAAATTTTAATGAGGTAATGAGGTGATGAGGTGATGATGTTGGTGGAATATATGACATTCCATTGCTAATGAGGTTGTTTTGTTGGAAAAATTAGGTGGACATGAGGTTTTTTTTGTGTTAATAGATGACGATTCCTTCGCCGATGTCTCTTGCCCATGCGTTTGTGCCGTCTTTTAGATTTAGTAAGCGTCCGTCGAATCCTGATTCTTTGAGATCGCGTATTGCTTGTTCGCTTCTTGTGCCGATTTTACAAATGAATACATTCAACAGATTCGGGTCAAGCTCATTCTTTCGCCTCACAACTTGTCCAAACGGAATCGCTTTCGATCTCGGCAACATACCCATTGCGATTTCATGCGGCTCGCGTATGTCAATAATCTCCAACGTCTCCGGCGAATTGTCAATAATATCCTTCAACTCCACCGCCGTAATCGACTCCACCGGAACATCACTATTCTTATTGTGCAACCCGCAAAATTCCTCGTAGTCGATCAATTTTGTTATAGTCGGATGCTCTCCGCAAATTGGGCAAGCCTTGTCCTTTTGCAATTTCAACTCACGGAACTTTAACTTCCACGCGTCAAAAAACAATAACCGCCCCGCAAGCGTATCGCCGTCGTTCAGCAGAATTTTTACCGCCTCGTTTGCCTGAATGCAGCCAATTATTCCGGGCAAAATCCCCAAAACCCCAGCCTCAGAACAAGACGGCACCAAACCCGGCGGCGGCGGCGAAGGATAAAGACAACGATAACACGCGCTCCCTTTGTAATTGAACACGCTGGCTTGCCCCTCGAAACGGAAAATTGAGCCGTACACATTCGGCTTGCCCAAAAGAACACAAGCATCATTGACCAAATAGCGCGTCACGTAATTGTCCGTACCATCAACCACAACATCAAAATCACCAATAATATTCAACGCCGTCTCCGAATCAAGACGCGAACTATACGTAACAACCTCAACATGCGGATTGATCTCGTTAATCCGATCACGCGCAGACGCAACCTTAGGACGAAGCAGATCACGCGTCCCATGTATAATTTGACGCTGCAAATTCGTCTCGTCAACCAAATCAAAATCAACTATCCCAAGCGTACCAACACCCGCAGCCGCCAAATACAACAAAACAGGAGAACCAAGTCCACCCGCACCTATCACCAAAACACGACCGCCCTTCAGACGCATCTGACCTTCAAGACCTACCTCAGGAAGTATCAAATGACGACTATAACGCGTCAATTCCTCTATCGTAAGTTCACGCATAATCACACCAAAAAATTTCGTATACCGTTAATACCACTGAAATCACTAAACAAAAAACATAAAATTTTCACCAAAACAAACCACCAGCTATCGCAGGTATAAGCATAACAACATCGCCGGACTTCAACGATGTCGAAATACCATTGAGCGAACGAATATCATCATCGTTCAAAAATACATTGACAAAACTCCGCAACTTCCCCTCGTCATCAAATAAATGACGCTTCAAATCAACATAAAGCTCCGTCAACCGCCGAAGCGCAGCATCAACAGTTGCCGCCTCAACCGATACCTCCGATAATCCATCCGTAAACGTCCGCAACGCTGTCGGAAGCTGAATTGTTATAGTTTGTGGTTTAGATGATGTCATAATTTTTTTTTTGTGATGTTAAATGTTAGTAATTGCCCGCACTTGAAATATCTTTTGGAAAGTGCGGCGTGTGTAATTGAAATTTAATTGAAATTGTTGTTAAAAAATATACCGAATCCGCAAACTTCGTTTTCTGATTTCGGTATCATTGGAAAACTAATCTTCGGTAATTTGTACTGTTTCGTTTATGAATTTTGACCTGTCGTCTTGCAAAATCCAACTTGTCAACTCGTCAGCAATTTTTAACTTTACCGAAACGATAATATACGAGTAAATCGGCAAAGCATGACTCAAATCATACTCCGACGGATACGCAGGATGATCAGGATGCGAATGATAAAATCCGATAACATCCAACCCTCGTCTTCCGGCGGTTTTCTCACACAATAAAAATTCATTGGGCAAAATCAAAAACCTGTTATGACGCGATTCCGGCTCACGTTTATTCGAAATAGGAATTATGTCAACAACAACTCTCGTGTCAGTGTTATTCGGATTATTTTCTGTTTTGGCAAAGTCGAATTTACCGATCAACGCGCCGCAGCATTCGTTGGGATATTCTTGTTCGGCGTGTTTATTTATTTCGGCAATTTTATTTCTGGTGACTAGTATCATTTGGAATATGTTTTGTGCTGATTCAAAAAAATCGGGTTCACCGCTTTGGGTATTATTAGGTTTTATCCCACAATTCGTCGCTTAGGTATCTGTTTCCGCTGTCGCAAAGTATGGTGACGATGACTGATTTTGGCGGCGATGTTTCCGCTAATTTTAGTGCAGCGAGGACGTTTGCGCCGGAGCTTATGCCGACGAATAATCCTTTTTCTGTTGCGAGTTTTCGTGTCATTGATTTTGCTTCGTCGGTATCAATATTTATTTGTCCGTCGAATAGTGTTGTGTCGTAAAATCCGGGTTTTATTGTTGATGCCATGTGTTTCATCCCTTCTAATCCGTGTAGGGGCGATTCCGGTTGCATGGGGACGGTTTTTATTGACGGGTTTAGTTGTTTGAGTCTGCGCGCTGTTCCGGTGAATGTGCCGGAAGTCCCCATGCCGGCGACAAAATGAGTAATCTTATGTTCGGTTTGTTCCCAAATTTCGGGGGCGGTGTTGTGGTAGTGTGCTTTCCAATTGTCGTCGTTGTTGTATTGGTCGGGGTAATAATATTTATCGGGATTTTCGGCGTATATTTCGCGTGCTTTGAGCAATGCCCCATCTGAACTTTCGAGGGGGCTTGTTGTGGTGATATTTGCGTGAAAAATTTTCAGCAATCTTTTTCGTTCGTTGCTTGCGTTTGCGGGGATGCATAGTTGTACGTTGAATCCGAGTGCCACGCCGAACATTGCGTAGGCGATTCCTGTGTTACCGCTTGTTGCGTCAAGTATGATCTTATCTTTGGTCAAGTTACCTGACTGAATCGCGGCGGTGAGCATATTTTTGACTGCACGGTCTTTGACAGAGCCGCTCGGATTCAAAAATTCGGCTTTGCCAAAAATACGCGAACCTTGTGCCGTCTCAAATATGGAAAGAAGCGGTGTATTCCCTACTGTTTCAAGGATAGTCTTCGTCATAATATATTAAAATTTTCCTCTCAAATGCAACCGGAACACGGGCAAATAACATGCCACGCATAGTAAGTTTAAATTTTCAGCTCGCAAATCAACCCAAAATCAACCCCAAACAATACCAAAATCCTTCATCACAAACAACCCGAAAATAAACCGTCCAAAAACAGACTACAATTTATTTTGTAGCGTTATAACAGGAAGAACGAAAAACGGGAAGCGGGTAGCAATTCAATTCAACAAGCGTCATTTCAACAAAATTTTACTGATTTGAGTGCGAGCTAAATTCTTTATCGGCTTCGTTTCAATTTTTATTGACGAGTATTTTTGTCTCACCCGATCCGTCACATATCACGGGAGACTATTATATTTGACGGCAAAAAATTCCACCCATCAAAAATGACGGCTTCCACAACCCAAACGAAGATGTTCCCGCCTTGTCATGCCACATAAGTTCGCCGCTTCGCGGCAATGAAAAAAAATTTCCGCGTAGCGGAAACGGACTGGAACGCGGGCGTCCCGCCCGCCTCTGTGCGTA
>JAISQS010000485.1 GCA_031274045.1 Planctomycetaceae bacterium
TATTGACCGGACGGATTTTCAACCGATTTGAAATGTTAACGACGGTCATTAATTTTTTAGAGGAGATGAACCATGCAAATCAGTTTTCACACAGACGCTTTTTGTTCCGCATTCTGGACTCTTTCAGGGGCAGATAATTCGGAGATTTAATTTCAAATATAAACCCGCCACAAAATCAGAATAATCAAAAAGACACTAGTGTCCCAATGTTTTGTTAAAAATTTATTATAACTATATAATTTTTTGAATATTATGTAAAATTTTGACCTGCATCGATTTCAATTTACTTTGAAGTTCATCGCTCGAATAACGAGGGATATTTTAAAAAAGAGGAAAAAACGTGTGATATTTTGGCTAATTTTCCTACGAAATCTACAGGTTTTATGAGTGATACAATTTTAAAAAATCCCTATAATTCAAGCATTTGATGGCAAAAATTACAAAGTTCAAAAAAGCAGTAATCATAACCAATTGGTATTATTGATTTTTTAATGGGATACTAGTGTCAAAAAGATTTAAATGAGAGGAGTAAAAATGAGACTTGTCAAATTACTGTTGTGTTATGTTTTTGCCGTAGTTTTGCTTTCGGATGGAGTCAAAATTGTTACGGCTCAAGGGGACGATACTCCTGTCGTGACTGATTGGTTCTCGCTCACGGAGGATGCGGAAGATAAGAAGTTACTTCAGGAGATGATTGAAAAGACATCGAAAAATCCCAAAGAAGATGCATCCGAAGGATACGAGTTGATAAAAAATACAGTTGAACGCTTTCGAGCCAAAAAACTGAGAGACCATTTTTATCTCTTCTTGTCGGAGGCAAGCATGGAGAATGGGGATTTTGAATCAGCCAAACGTTACGCTGACAAAGTAACAGCGTCGTCGTTGCCGCTTTACCAGCAACAGATACTTGTTAGTCAATTAAGAATGACACAACAATACGACAAAGTAATACAAACTGTAACTGACTTGTTGACAAAGCAAGACAAAAATATTCAAGGCGAAGCGAGAGCTGAATTTGAAATCAATCTTTTATTTGCAACGATCAAAACAGGAAAAAAAATAGACATTCTTGCCGAATGTAAACGCATTCTGGACAGACAAGATGAATCGCGTAATGATGCATTGCGTCGGCAGATTCGGCTTGCATACGATCTGCCGTTGGAATACCGCATCAAAATTATTGAGTGGTTGCAAACGGAAATGAAACCGGAAGAAATAGGTATTCCTTTTTTGAACAATCTTTCGTTTACTTACGCAGAACTTGGCAACATGGAAAAATCTATTGAGATAAGACGTGATTTAATCAAAAAATTTTCAAATGATCCTCAAGTGATAGATCAGATGTCTGTTCTTGCTTCGGATTTAGAGCAAAGAAAAAATGAGACCGACGCGGCTGAGATTGAAGCACTTTACAAAGATATGCTAAACCATCCATTGGCAACAGAAGAACAAAAAAACAGTGCTAAACGAAATATCGAGATAAAGGAACGCATCAAACGCGGACAATCTACATCTGATCTGATGTTGCCGCCTGCTTCACCTGCGCCGAAATTACCGCCAACCACAATTGAAGAACATCAATGGTCAATTCCTTGGATTCATATTTGTTTTGTGTTGAGCGGTATTATTATTCTTTTGTTAGTCTATACACTGCGTCAAAAAAAGTAGCGTGAAGTTCCTGTCGCTTTTCCGATCCGGCAAGAAGCGGCAGCATGATTGAAACGCAAGTATGCACGCCTCGTTATACTAAAAAATATTTTTAACGCGAAATACACGAAAATACAAAACACGCAAAATTTTAATAAACACTAAAAATTTAATAAACACAGAAAATCACTTTCGCGAATTTCGTTTTTTCGCGTGTTTCGCGTTAAAAAAATTATTTGTTATGTTTCGTATATTTTGATTATTTTGTATTCTCAAAAAAACATAATATTTTTCTATATTTTTCGCGTGAGTCTCCAAATTGGTCTTTTCAAGATTTCAAAAATATTGTAGACTTCCGCTCGCTTGTAGGATATGGGTTGTTTGCTGTTGTCTTATGTCGATCTGTTTGATTTTTTGATATTCAGTGAGCATTTACGTTTCAAGGAATGAATAAAAGCAGGGGAGGTTTTTGAGCATGGATGCTCTTTGTTTTAATCGAATTCGGTTGTGTTTGGCGGCTGTTTTGTTTCTTTTTTTGCCGGTTCAAAATTTATATTCTTGTCCGCCTGAATTGGTGTCCGGTCACGGCGATTCGGCTGCGTCAAAATCGGCTGTGTCTGAGTCTGTTGTTGCGCAATTCGCGCCTGTTCAGTTTTCGCCGGATCGAGTTGGACAAGCGGCGGTGTCATCCGTTCAATCTGATTTGGTACAATTTGAGACGGCAAATTTTACTGTTTCCGGTGCAACTTCGATTGATCTTGCGCGAAAGTTTTGTCTGGAATCTGAGCGGCTTCGTCGTGATCTTGCGTTGATTTGGTTGGGTGAGTCTTTGCCGGACTGGTCGTCGAAGTGTCCGATTCGTGTTCGGGTGGGTGACAATCTTGGCGCGGGCGGTTCAACTTCATTTGTATTTCAGAACAAAGAAGTCTATGGTTGGGAGATGAATATTCAGGGTTCAGCCGAGCGTATTCTCGATTCTGTTTTGCCCCATGAAATCACGCATACGATTTTTGCTTCGTATCTCAAAGAACCGGTGCCGCGTTGGCTTGATGAGGGTGCGGCGACGTGCATGGAGCATCATTCGGAAAAAGAAAATTACAGGCAAATGATTCGGCACTTCCTAAAAAAAGATGTCAAAAAATGTCTGCCATTCAACCAAATGACAACTCTCAAAGAATATCCCGATGACGTTATGCCGTTTTACGCTCAAGGATTTTCTGTTGCGGAATATTTGGTTACGGTTGGCGGTCACAGGTTATTGGTCAAATTTGCCAAGTCCGCAATAGAAACCGGCGATTGGAATTATGCTCTACAAAAAAATTATGGTATTGCGAGTCTTGGAGAATTACAGCAAGATTATTGGTTGAATTGGGTTGCTGCCGGTTCGCCTGTTATTTTGTCACAAGTCCCCGATCACTTGAAATTACCACAGGAGAATAATAGTATTGCACAATCAACCAACATGACAAATAACATCGCCCATCATTCGCCCGCCGCAAACACGAAATCTATAACTCAACCAAAACACCGAACCCCGCCGCCAAATAATATCTCACTCGCCGTCTACAACTACCAACCAAACAACAAAGATATTAGCGCAACAAAAATTCAAACCACAACCAAAAACCAAAACAACACTCCAAAACCAATCCCAAATAACTACAAAACCGCATACGAAATTCTCGCAGAATTTTAATTTTGGGGATGTGATAATTCACAAGAAGGCAGGCAATATAAGGAAAAATTACGAAGGCTTTTCGCTGTTTCCGCGTTATTATACTTCCGGCGGTCATTAAAATGACGTTATGCAGGTGAGGCGTTAGGCGGCAAGAAGGCATTAGGCAGCGAGTCTAACACCTCGTTATACCACATAAGTTCGCCGCGAAGCGGCGACGGACTGGAACGCGGGCGTCCCGCCCGCCTCTGTGCGTAATAGAACCAAACAAGTTTGAACTGAACGCCAAGACGTGTTGGCAAACGTAAGGTGGGTAACCGACTGCCGGGCGGTTACGTCGGCGCAAGCCGACAATTGGATCGCCAACACGCATCGGCAAAACCAAAACGTCAAGTGTCGGCGTAGCCGACGCTTGCCGCGAAGCGGCGACGGACTGGAACGCGGGCGTCCCGCCCTTGTTATACCACACATCTTTTCTGGACTATCATTTATTTTTACGTTGATACCATGTATCGTTTTACTTG
>JAISQS010000536.1 GCA_031274045.1 Planctomycetaceae bacterium
CGAAGTAATCGCACAAAATATAATGCAATGAGATTAAATTTCAAGTTGTACGCGCCGAAAAATATCCGCACAATCTCAAAAAGACTCTCCTCAATATTCACGGCAACCACCGCATTCCCGCGTTATACCACACAAGTCATAAACGTATTCGCGGATGTTAGCGACGGTAGCTTGCTACCGACGCAATGGTGCGGGAATCGTGTTGATATTCCAAACCATCATCTGTCGGCGTAGCCGACAACGTAAGGTAGCCAACCGACCGCTGGGCATCAACGTAAGGTGGGCAACCGACCGCTGGGCGGTTGCGTTTTCGGCGAGCGGAGCAAGCCGAAAACAGAGGGGGCGGAAAACGTTATAAGGCAAACGTAAGGTAGCCAACCGACTGCCGGGCTTTCTTGGTGAATAGCATCGGCGCAAGCCGACAACTGGATCGCCAAAACGCATCGATAAAACCAAACCGCTCCCGTCGGCGTAGCCGACAATTGCCGCGAAGCGGCGACGGACTGGAACGCGGGCGTCCCGCCCGCCTCTGTGCGTCATAGAACCGAACAAGTTTGAACTGAACGCCAAAACGGTTTGGCAAACGTAAGGTAGCCAACCGACCGCCGGGCTTTCTTGGTGAATAGCGTCGCCAGTAAATCATTATCGCAAGCCGACAACTGGATCGCCAAAACGCATCAGCAAAACCAAAACGCCCGATGTTGTAGAGGCGAGGCGTGCCCGCGGCCCCACAGGTGCGAGAAATGTTTTGGAATTTATAATGGCAAAAAAACTCATTTCGGTATATCAAAGCGTTTCACGCCCCTTCGGGACGAGGGCAAGCCTCGCCCCTACAACGTCAGTGTTTTTTGGTTTTGGGCGATAGAAATTTCGGTGCGTGTTGGCGATCCAGTTGTCGGCTTGCGCCGACGTTATTCACCAAGAAAGCCCGGCGGTCGGTTACCCACCTTACGTTTGCCAACCCGTTTTGGCGTTCAGTTCCAACTTTTTTGGTGCTATTACGCACAGAGGCGGGCGGGACGCCCGCGTTCCAGTCCGCGCCGCGAAGCGGCGAACTTATGTGGTATAACGAGGTCTAACACCTCCCTGCCTAACGCCTCAAAACGCCTCAAGCCTTCCCGCCTCTACGGGGTAAAAAAGCATACATTTATGACTACCGAAAGTATAAATATTGCAATCGGCTCTTTTATTTTAGTCTGAATCTTCCTACGAGTTCTTGTAGTTTTGCTGCCATTTTTTTCATGTCGTTTGCGGCGTTTGCGGATTCTTCTGCGGCGGAGGTATTTTGTTGTGTGACGTTATCGATTTGGTGTAGTCCGATTGTCACTTGTGCAACGCCTTGTGCTTGTTCGTTGCTTGCGTTTGCAATTCCGCCTACTAGTGTTGCAGTCTGTTTTATTTGTTCTACGATTGCGTTTAGTACTTCTGAAGTGTGGCTGGCGACTTGACCTCCGATTTCGATTTCGTGTCCGCTTGTTGAGATTAGGTTTGAGGTTTCTTGTGCGGCTTTTGCGCTTCTTGCTGCTAGGTTACGAACTTCTTCTGCGACGACGGCAAACCCTTTTCCATGCGAACCCGCACGCGCAGCCTCAACCGCAGCATTCAACGCCAACAAATTAGTCTGGAACGCAATATCATCAATTACCTTGATCACACGTTGGATTTCATCTGAATTTTTTGTGATTCGTTCCATTGCTTCGTTCATTTGTTTCATTGCTTTTTGTCCTTCTGATGCGGCTTTTGTTGCTTTATTTGCAAGGTCTCTTGCTTCGCTTGCGCTGCTTGCGTTTGCTTTGGTTTGCCCGCTTATTTGGCTCATTGATGCGGAAATCTGTTCCAAACTGGCGGATGATTCTTGCACTCCTTCCGACAAAGTTTGTGCTGCGCTTGATACACCTTCGGCGCCGTCTGATACTTTCTTTACGCTGTCGTTGATTTCGCCTAGTGCGTGGTTTACTTGTTCGAGCATTTTTGAGAGATTCTGATTCATTGTGTCGAGTGTGCTTTTTTCTTTGACTGTAATTTGCCAATCCCCCGAAGCCAATGCCATCGCCATCGCGTCAATCCCGCGATAATCGGACAAAACGGAAGCAGCTACTCGCGACATGTCACCTATTTCGTCGTTACGTTGCATTAGATCGTCTGTGATTTCCGCGCTCAAATCACCGTCATGCACAACTTTTTTCACCGCGTTCATTGCTGATTTTAATCCGCTCGTGATATTCCGGCTCAAAACAAAACTGATTATCACTCCGAATACGAGAGCCGAAACTGACGACGCAATTATTGTTATCATTGTTGACGCGGCGGCTTTCTCGGCTTTATTTTGTATTCCTGTTGCTTGTTCTTCCAAAATGCTGACCATTGACGCAATAATTTCTTCGACCTTCTCGGAGTATTTTTTTTGTCTCTCATCAATGTCCTCTTTCTCTTTTAGGAAAGCCAATGTTTTATTGAAATTTTTTTGCCATTCGACGAGCGTGTTTGTGATGTCGTCGATCAATTTATGGTTTTCCGGTTTTGCAGTTGCTTTGACGTTTACCAAACATTTTTTTAATTCCGGCAAAATTGTTTTTATGATTTCGTTGCCTGCGTCTTCGATTTCTGCTTCGTTTTTTGCGGCTAGAACTCTGTAAAAGTCGCGTCGAACAGACTGCATCAATGCTACGGCAAAATTTATTTCGACGGTTTGATCGTATCGTATTTTTGTGTAATATTCAGTGTCATCCGCGATACGTTTTTCATCCAACATCAGCTTCTTTATCAATTCGGCAAATTGTTCAAGGTCTTTCAAAACGGATTCTGCGTTGTGTCTCAATTGAATTACGATTGCGTTTTGTTGTTGTTCGATTTCGTACCAGCGGTCGTCGTCGGTTGTGAAGAGTTGGTATACTTCCAGCAATTCGTTTAGATTTTTTTGGTTATCGGTGGAGAGTGAGTTCCGAATAGATTCTGAAGTTTCTTTTATGAATTCGTCGCATTTTATTCTGGCGCTTCGATAATTTATGTCGCCGCTTATTGTGCCGCGTGCGGATGAGAGTTGGGCGGTGACAAGGCTTCGTCGAACTTGAACGAGAGTTGTCAGCAAGTCTTTATATTCCCCTTCGCTCTCCATGTTCGCCTCGACAGACGTAATACCCTCGTAGGAAACTATCGCCAAAATAATAAGAAGAAACAAAACAAGCAAAAAACCGATAGTCAGTTTTGTTCCGATTTTGAATTTGTTTAACATGCTACGTATTTGAAATTAAGGATTAAACTACATTTCGTACATAACATCCGCCAATCAGCCCCCGGCAAAATGTAAAACCCGCGTACCGATAAAATTCAATAACAGAATTCAACAAATATACCGGAAGCCAACCAGCAGACTTTGCATCCGTGCAACTATCTCGTTCCTCAAATCCATTCAAGGTTTTTTGCAATAAATCATCCTCTAAATAATAACTCTTTGCTCCGTTATTCCGGCGGAATAAACGTAACGTATTATAAATTTCGTTGACGTGAAATTGTGAAAGTTAGTTTGCACAACGAACGTAAATGAAATTTGCTGATTATTTCGGATTTTGTGGGGGTGTTACATTGTGTTTTTTATTCGCTGTATCAACGCCCTGAAAGGGCAACAAGCTCATAGCGTAGGGCAACGCCCTACGAAAGAGATTCACGAAC
>JAISQS010000558.1 GCA_031274045.1 Planctomycetaceae bacterium
GATTCGCGGCTTGAACTTGCTTATCGTTCTACGGTGGTGATATTTTCTGCGGATCCGTCCGGTCAAGCCGGCGGCGGCAGCGGGGTTGTGATTTCTGCGGACGGTTACGCGGTGACTAATTTTCACGTTGTCCAACCTTGCGGAGTTGCGATGAAATGCGGGATGGCGGACGGCAAACTTTATGACGCGGTTCTTGTCGGGCTTGATCCGGTTGGTGATTTGGCGTTGATCAAATTGCTCGGTCGCAATGATTTTCCATTCGCGCCGCTTGCCGACAGTGACAAAGTCCGTGTTGGTCAAACTGCTTACAGTATGGGGAATCCGTTTTTGTTGTCGCTCGATTTGAATCCGTGTGTTGCTCGCGGGATCGTTTCCGGCGTGCATCGCTACCAATTCCCGTCGGGGACTTTTCTTGAATATACGGATTGCATTCAGACAGATGCCGCCGTTAATCCGGGCAACAGCGGAGGTCCTTTGTTCAATGAAATTGGCGAAATTATCGGCATCAATGGACGTTGTTCTTTTGAAAAAAGAGGTCGCGTAAACGTCGGAATCGGATACGCAATTTCAAGCAACCAAGTACGATACTTTCTCGGCGACCTCAAAAGCGGACGCATTGTTGACCACGCAACAATGAACGCCATCGTCTCAACAGATGATCACGGTCGCGTCAAATTTGACGATGTATTGGGAATTTCGGACGCTTACAGATCGGGGTTGCGGTACGACGATGAATTGTTGCAATTTGCCGGACGAACAATCGACACCGCAAACACTTTCAAAAACCTCGTCGGAATTTTCCCAAAAAATTGGCGGCTGCCGGTCGCAATAAGAAGCGACGAAGGGACAAAATACCAAATCTTCGTAAGACTAGGGGCATTGCATAGCGAATCCGAACTAATCGAAATGACAGAAAAAATGATCGAACCGCCAATCGTAAAACCCGAATACCGAAAAATGCTCGAAGAACAAGAAAAAAGAAAAAAACGTGAAACAGAAAAAAACGAAGATGAAAAAAATAAAAATCCCGACGACAAAAATAAAAGCGAAGATGACGCTGAATCACCGGAAATTCCAGACGGATTTCAAGAAATCGAAATTGAAGATGCAGACGGCAAAAAGATAAAAGTGTTGCAAAGAAAACGTTATTTGCCGGATTCAATTAAACCTTATTATGAGAAGAAAAAAGGTTATGCTAATTTTTATTTTAATCGGGTGGAGCTTGCGCGGGTGATGAAAAATTGGCGTGGTACGTTTGATAGTAAGTCAAAATCCGCGTGGCGTTTTGCCGGTAAATTCCGCGACCGGACGGAGACGTTTGTACTGAATGTTGACGACAAGGGAGTGACATACCAACTCCCCGTCGAAAAAGGATTCTGGGATGTTGACCTAATGAAAAGAACCGATAACTTCGTCATGGCTGCAACAACCTTCTACCAACTCCCAAGAGGAACCGGCGGTCTCTTTTCAACCCTCTACGTGTTCAGACAAATCGCGTTGAACGACATAATCGAAGAAGCAGAATTCGTCTACAACGGCACCGCACCCATCGGCGGTAAACTTGACAAATTATATGACGTTTGTACCGTTGAGCATTGGAAAATCAATAACGATATCCGATTCTACTTCGATCCCGATACCGGCGAAATTGCCCAAATAGAGATGTTCGCCAGCACCCTTGAACCGCCATGCGAAGTGATATTCCGGCAAAACGATGACGGTAAACGCGAATTTGAAGTACGGCACGGACAAATTTTATTCGGCGTTTTCATGTTGGACGATACCTCAACAAAAATGCCTTTTGTCCACTCGTCCGCAAACGTCGAAACAGGCAAAACGATTATCGAATCTGTGTTGAAAGGAACAGGAACGCCAACCGCAACAAACATCATCGCAAACACTCTGCCAAAAGTTGTCAAAATTTACGGCGCAGGAGGAGTACCCGGAATGCACGGCTACCAGTCCGGCATCATCATCTCACCAGACGGATACATATTGACCGCCATAACACCATCTCTGCAAACAGACTCAATAACCGTCGTCATCGACACCGGAAAAAAATACGAAGCCGCACAAATAAACGGCGACCCGCTAATGGAAATCGCGTTGCTAAAAATACCGGCTGATAACTTGCCGTATTTTGATGTCGGCATACAAAAAATTGACACAAAAAAAATCGACGCGGCAAAAAACGACACAGCAGATAACAACAATTTGACTTCACCGACAACAACGGAAACAGCAACGACACCAACAGCGTCATCGGCAACAGAATCTGTAAAAGGTGTTGTCGGCAATACGGCTGGCGGCGGCAATAGTTTTAGTGATAAGGTGCGTATTGGCGATCCTATTTTTGCGGTTTCAAATATGTTTAATATTGCGGAGGGTAATGAAGCCGCGACTGTCCAACGCGGAATAATCGCCGCAAGAACCACACTACGCGGCAGACGCGGCGTATTTGAAACTCCATATCGAGGCGAGATTTTTGTCGTCGATGTTACAACCAATAACCCAGGCGCATGCGGCGGTGCTCTCGTCTCCGCAAATACAGGCGAGTTGATCGGTATGCTCGGCAAAGAACTAATGAACAGCGAAAATAATAGTTGGCTAAATTTTGCAATACCGACATTTATATTTCGCGAAAAAGTACGGAAACTAATGGAAGACGCAACCGGCAAAATAAAAAACGTCGACCCAAATTTGATGAAAGCCAAAGTAGAATTGATACCGGAAGACACAATTCACCAATTCCAAGAATGGGGCGTTTTGCTAGTCGCCTCCGTAAGCAAACGGACTCCGCCATTCATCGACACTGTAAAACCAAACAGCGAAGCCGCAAAAGCCGGTCTAAAACCAGACGATTTGATCGTAATGATAAACGACCACCTCACTCCCTCCGTAAAATCAGTCGAAGAACAAATTGACCAAATAGAATCCGGCGGAAAAATCACAATCACAGTCGAAAGAAAATTGTCCCTCATAGATGTAAATTTCAAAAAACAATGATAACACTTTCTACTTTTTTATTGCACACAAAGACACGAAAGAACTCAAAGGGTTTTATCCGCCTCTCGGATCAACATTGAAATCGAACCTTCAATATTTTTTCAACGCGGAAGTCGCGGAAGGACGGAAAGAGCGGAAATTTTTTAAAATTTGTTTTCCGCATATTCCGCGCCTTCCGTCTTTCCGCGTTGAAAAATAAAAACTTTGCGTTCTTTGCGCCTCTGCGCGAAACAAAAAATATTTCG
>JAISQS010000665.1 GCA_031274045.1 Planctomycetaceae bacterium
TATGTTCGTGAAGTCTACTTTTCGTATACTTTAATCCAAACGCAAATTCCGTTTCGCAATTTTATCACACACGGCGTTACCGCAAACCAATCTTTTTCTTTGTCCAAATGAAAAATCTGGAATCGCGTTTTGATAGATTTCGTTGTGAATTTTGACGGTAATTCGATGATTACGATGTTATTATTGTTGTCTGTTTGATGTTCAAGTTCGGTGATAATCTTGCGGCATTTCGGGCAATCGGAATGTACCAAAATGACCGTGTGAATGTTCTCAACAAATGAACTCTCATCAATCGGTTCTTTGAAATATCCGAACAAGGGCAATTTTTTATCTAGCCAATTTTGCGGTTCGAGCGTGATGCGTTCGCGTCCGTTTGGTTGTGTTGTCCGCTCGCCGAGGAGATCGTGTTGCGTCTCCATCGCGAACAATAATAACACCATAATCAAACTCAACAACAACCAACTCTCAACCACCGCGATCAACCTACGCTTGTCAGAATCCGTAAGATTCAATTTGAATCCCAACCTCAATTCAATTGTTGCCCGCCGCAAAAAATCACGAATATCAATTTGCTCGCGGCATAAAATAATTAGCGCAACAATAATCAGATCGAAAATTGCCGTATAAAACGGGTTCACAGAAATCACGCCCCAACAGCCGCAAGAACCTTCGCCGCTAATCCATTTTAAAAATGATATTGTCGCAAAAATCGCGAAACAGAAAAAAGATAAAACCCAAAGACCTCGCCGAAAAACACCAGACAACAAAAAGAATCCAAACAAAACCTCAAACTCAACCACAAAAAAAATCACACGCCAATCACCAAAAAACTCCCACAAAAAAGTAAAAATACTCCCTTGTACCGCAGGCGGAATCGACTCGCTTATGAGTTGGTAAAATTTCAAACCGGCAGCAACCAACAACACAAACGAAATAAAAAATCTTAAATAACTAAATCCAGTTCGTTCCGTTTGCTCTTTCACTTTTTTTGCTCTTTCACTCTGAAACAATCTCCGCTTGTAATATATCAGTGAAATATCCGCTCTAATCAAACCTTATTTATAACCTTATTTTTCCCAACAAAACAACCTTAGTAGCCATTGACAATAAAAAATATCTACCTTATTACCTTATTATTTTATTAGGTTACTCACTCAAAATAAGGTAATAAGGTTATGTTTGTGGGGGATCAACAGGCTACTAAGGTTGTTTTGTTTGGGAAAAATCAGGTAAAAATAAGGTTTGTTTTACTATCGCATTGCCAATTTTCACTGATATGTTACCTCCGCTTCAAGTGTCAAAAATAAGTTATGATTCTTCGGGTCATTTGATTGGACGCGTACTTCTTTAGAAATGCTTCCTTGCAAATTTGTTGTAATTAACCGTAACGAAACATTACCATATCCGTTAATCGGAATGTGTCCTGTGTACTTAATTACCTTTATGCATGATCCGCAACTTGGAATAACTTTTTCGATTTTCAAATCATTATTACCTTTATTTTGTACTCTAAAAGTATAAACACATGCTGAATCTTTATTGACTTTTCCGAAGTCATGCAAAGTGACATCACAAACCAGTTTCGGTTTACAATATATTCCAGCAAATACATTCCAAACAGCAATGTCAAATTGAACAAACATAAACAAACAAAACAACAACATGGCTGTAAACAAAACCTTGTGTACACGTTTACCGTTACCACTCTGACTGTAATTTGACATTGACATTTTGAATTTCAATACTATAGGCTAAAACAATTCGATTAAATATTCTAAACTGCTCATACTTTGATCCCTCGCTAACACTCGCGGGTTCTCGTTTGTCGGCTTATCAACGACGGTATCCAATTTACCTTTTACCAACGAAATTTATAGTGTGTCACGTATATCTTTTGTGTAAACAGTAAAATAACAATTTTACATTGAAGGACAGGGATAACCTGCGTCTACCGTTATTGCGTGTGAATTTTCACTATCCCCGCAACAACCACAACTGCTATGCGAACCATCGCCGCAACAGACTTCGTCAGGTGAAATACATTCACCGCCACAACATTCCGTACCACTTGGACAGCCTCCGCTGGGACAAAGTCTACACTCGCCATTTACGCAGGTGTAACCACTAGAGCAAACATTTTCGCCGCCGCAACCGCTTTGTGCAGACACCGGAGGCGTTTGCGGCGTAATCGCGAACAACAATAGTCCCACGCCAAAATAAAAGAGCGAAGCCAAAATATATCGCTCACCAAAAGAAATATAGGTAAGTAAATTTTTCATTATTTATCTCGGTAAAATTGTTTTTGTTTAACAGTCACGCAATATTGACGTTTAAGTTTGACATACGAACAGCTAACTACGATTCGCCGAAAACTAACATGATGGCGATATAATTTGCACGCAGAATCATGTTGATCTGATAAGGACAACCGGCAAAGATAGCGGTATCTCTCCGCCGTCTGTCGCAATCGTAATTTCTAACGTCATCTGTTTTGTCAAGTCATCAACCTTTTCAATTTGTATTGTCATGTATTTAATATTCTCTCCCAACGCGCGTACTGCGCAGTTTTGTTCAAGCAATGTCCACTTAACGTTCGACAAAATTGATCCGGCACTTTGTAACTTAACGGACTTAATATCAAACGGCTGTTTTGACTCAATTCGAATTGTTCGCACAGCATCAGTGATATACTTTGAATCTTCCGATGGCATATACATGTAAACCTTATCCGGTATCACTGCATACTTCGGGCGAACGTAACATAGCATTTGAATCTGTTTATTTTTACCGGCAGATGCTACATCAATATTGCCAATATACTTCTTTGGTTCGCTCGGAAACTTGCCTGAAAAATTTATTT
>JAISQS010000678.1 GCA_031274045.1 Planctomycetaceae bacterium
CAAACCTTATTTACAACCTTATTTTCTTACAAAGCAACATTAGCAGCCATGTAATATCATAGCTTTGCAAGCCGTAGGTTTGCATCGCTCGGTAGAAAATGATGTTCCCACACAAACGAACATTCCGTAGGAATGCCGCCATTGGGCAAGTCACAGGGTTGCATTCCTACTGAATGCGAAGACTCGGCTGTGACTTCATTTTCTACCGAGCGATACATTCCTATCGGAATGTAATAACGCGAAAACATAAAACGGATTGGAAATAATAAGGTAATAAGGTAATAAGGTAGATATTTTTTTATTGTCAATGGCTACTAAGGTTGTTTTGTTTAGAAAAAATCAGGTAAAAATAAGGTTGAGTAAAAGACGGATATTCCGCTGATACATTACCTAAAAACTAACTTCGGGGGCGAGCCCCCGTCGCTAATGACTTCCCGCCTAACGCCTGTTACACTTTTTAAGTTTTGGAACAAGTCTATTACGTTTTTATTAAAATCTGTGTAATCTGTTGAAATATATTCCGGTAATTTTTTGTTGTTTGTTGTTTGTGGAATTTGTGTTTTAAAAAATTTAGAAAATGAGATAGGAGGGTTGTGATGGCGATTTTTTCTTGTGAGTATCGTGGTGATGGTCAGACGTTGTTGCGTCATAGTGGTAATGTTTCTGAGGTTCTTACGGATTTGCCGTTGGACAATGGCGGCAAGGGGCGTAGTTTTTCGCCGACGGATCTTTTTGCGAGTTCGTTGGGTGCGTGTGCGATAACTATAATGGGCAAGTATGCTGAATCGCAGGGTAAATCTATTGTTGGGGCGACGGTTGAGATAGAGAAAAAGATGGGAGTTGAGCCTCGTAGGATTGTTGCGATTGTGGTCAAGTTTATTTTCCCTGAATCGGTACCGGTTTCGGATCGTCAGGCGTATCTTGCGTATCTCAAAACGTGTCCGGTGTACAACAGCTTGCGCAGTGATATTGTTGTTACCTGCTCTTCCAATTAACAAAATTTCAACAAAAAATAATCTGGTTAAATCTGTAAAATCTGTTGACCAAAAAAATGTTACCTGTTGCCGATGTTTGGCGTGAAATGCGTTGATATACCAAAACGCCAAACGTTGTAGGGGCGGGGCTTGCCCCTCGTCACAAAGGGGCGTGAAATGTGTTGGCAACCGTTAAAATTGGTAAACGTAATGTGGCTGACCGTTCGCTGAACGATCAAATTCGTTCGCCGAACGATCAGATTGTCGGCGCAGCAAACCGACAACAATGAGGACGCGAAACACATCGGAATCTCTACCGCTAATCAAGAATTATTTTTTTCAAAAAATAACACGTGAGAGCATAATCAAAAATCTCAATTGCGAACAGATTATAACGGTATTGCTGACATTGCAGATATTGCAAACATTGCTGACATTGCAGACATTGCAGACATTGCTGACGTTGCTGATTGTAGCGGCTTTGAAAAATGTCGGGGTAATTATTGTATTGATTTTTTTGCAAGATTTTTTGAAACGTTATATCTCGATCTTGTATTGTGTGATAAAATTTGCCGCTTATGCAGGGGTTGGCGAGATAGTAGACTCTGACTCGAAACGCAAACTCGCTATAATCATTACCATCAATGTCCCTTCAAACCGCCGCTAACTTGACCGTCACAAATTAAACCAATCGCGGCAATCGTTAATATCACGACTTATTGACACTTTCAAAAAAACTTTTCAGTTTATTTTGAAAATTCTACCTGCGTAAACTTGGCGTTGCCAAAATCAGCTACTATAATCACAATACTCTGCATAAGGAAACAAAGAAAAATGCGTTTTGACGGTGGAGTTTGTCGGTCACGAGTTTGATGTATTTGGCAATGGCGGCTAATGTTTTGTGAATTTTTTTAAGTTGTTCACGCTGTAAATTTTGTGTAGATTTCTTTTATATTTTCGGGCTTGTTTAAATTGACAGTCCGTTTTTATTTTGTTTACGAAATTACAAAAGTTTTTAATGCGTTGTTCATGTATGAATTTAAGGAGAATTGAAAGATGATGGAATCCGGTAAAAACAAGTCAAATAAACGCAAGCATAATTTTGATCCAAATTCCCAAACGGATAATAACCGTTCCAGCCGTTTTACTCTTGACTTACCAGATCAAGAGATTGCCCAACCCGCGTCTGTTGAGCCGCCGGTCACACCGCGCCGAAATAATTTTGACGCGGCACCAACACACCAACCGAACGCAAACGACAAACACCAACCCCCACTCACCCCACAACCAACAAGACAAACCAACACTACACAAACCGGAAACCACAACATCAACACCAGCGGAATCAGAAGCGGAAATACTCTCGGAGGAGGACGTTTCGCCGCAAATAACGATAACCAACACACAAACCACTTCGATAACCAACAACAAAAAAAGAACGAAAATAATACACTAAACTCACAAATATCAAATACACAATTCTCACAAAACGCATCCATGCAAACAATGCAAATGCACGCACAACCAACAGAACAAACAACAAAACAAAGTGCCGCCGTCATTAAAAAACAACTACTCCCAATTGATGTATCATTTGAACAAATGCGGCTAATTTTACTGCTGGCTTTGCTTTTGCCCCTCACAATTTACTCCTACTTTCCTGCATTGACCGGAATCGTCGGCAGTTGGATAAACAAAGTTGATTACAGTCATGGTTTTTTTGTGATTCCGCTTGTTGCTTTGTTCCTCTACTCGCGATTCGACAGCTATCCGGGGACACAGTACAAATTATGTTGGTTCGGGCTTATTCCAATATCGATTTGTTTGTTCATGCGTTATCAAGGAGCTAATTATTATGCGGACGCATTGGAGGAGTGGTCGTTGTTGTTTTGGGTGCTTGGTATTGTTTGGTTTTTTTATGGTACGCGTGTATTTTTGTGGGCGTTGCCGTCGCTTTTGTTTTTGGCGTTTATGTTTCAATTGCCGTTTAGGTATGAGGTTTTGATGAAGCATAATTTGCAGGCTTACGCGGCACAACTCGCCGCCGCCATGCTAAACCTGCTCAACGAACCAGCCATCCCAATGAACAACATCATAAGAATAAAAGGAGAAGAACTCAGCGTCGAAGCCGCATGCAGCGGTATAAGATTCCTGATAAGTGTATTTGCAATATCATTTGCCGCCGTTTTGTTCATGAAAAAACCTTGGTGGCAAAACATTTTCGTAATACTAATCGCAGCTCCTTTGGCAATGTTCGTCAACGCAGCCCGTATCACAATGACAGGAATTTTAATATTACACCACCGCGTTTTTTTGGCAAATTTTGTTCCGCCCGAACGTGTGAGCGCATTTGCCGACGAAGTATCGGGATATACCATGATTGTAGTAGTTGCCGTCATTTTCCTGTTGTTCCTCTTATTTATAGACAAAGTTTTTAAGCAGGTCAAAATATGATACGTACACTTGTCAAGAAGACTCGTTTACATTTCCGCGTTGGAACATTAACAGAAGAATAAAAGATTTTTTGATTATTTCGTTTTTTGTGGGGCTTTTATCAAGCACTGTCACTAGTGTCCGGTTATAACTTGAACAGTGTTAATTTGTTATGATTGTCATGTTTTTGATTTTTGTAATTTTTATCGTCGAACGCTTGAATTATAGGAGTTTTTTCAAATTGTATCAG
>JAISQS010000693.1 GCA_031274045.1 Planctomycetaceae bacterium
CGGCTTGCGCCGACGTAACCGCCTGGCAGTCGGTTACCCACCTTACGTTGTTACCTACCTTACTTTTTGGCTATCTTACGCAACCGCCTAACGTCATTTTTATGACCGCCGGAAGTATAGAAGATTAACAGACAAAAGTATACCGGCATCGATAACAAAAATCCGCGTAAATCCTGACAATTTGCGCTATCTGTGTGCTAAAAAAACTAATCTGTATAAATCTGTAAAATCTGTTGACAAAATTCTTCCCTTAACTTCCTGTGAAAAATTCCCTAATAATTTTTTGAAGCTGTGATTAGAAAATTAGCTGAAGTGGAACAGGAGTATATCGCTGTCTTTGACTATGTAATCTTTTGATTCGCGTCGAACGAGATTTGCGGCTTTGACGGCTCTTTCGTTGCCTAATTTTATCAGGTCGTTTGCGTCCATGACTTCGGCGCGGATGAAGCCTTTTGCCATATCGGTGTGGATGGCGGCGGCGGCATCAATCGCTGTTCCGTTTTTTGGTATAAGCCACGTTCGCAACTCCTTCTCGCCTGCTGTCATAAATGTCATTTGACCGGATGCGTCGAGTATTGATTTGAGGACAAAACTTTTATGTGTTGATGGTAGTTGCATCTCGTCGAGGAATGCTTTTTTGTCTTGTTCGTTCATCTGTTCCAATTCGAGTTCAAGCCGCACGCTGACTGCGATTGCCGGAATATCTGCTTCGGCGTATTTGCTGTATTGTTTTAGGTCAACTTCGTCGTCGGCGGTATTGATTATTAGCATTCTTGGTTTACCGCTTAGGAGTCGAAATCCGCGAGTTAATTTTTGTTGTTCTGGTGTCAATTGATCGTCGCGTAAGGGGTTGCCGTTTTCTAATCCTTCTTGCAAGAGGCGCAATGTTTCGTATTCAAAGTCGAGTCGTTCGTGTTCTGATTTTGGAACGGGTCTTCGGTTTTGTTCTTGTATTTTTTCCATTCGGTTGCAGACGATTTCGAGGTCGGCGATTACTACATCTGCTTTGAACGCCCCTATTTCGCTCAACGTATCCGAGCCGTCAAAAACAGGCACAACCCAAATAAGAGCGTCTGTTTCGCGTAGTTGACCGAGTCGTGCGGGGTTTCCTTGTTGATCGCGGGACAGACCCGGCGTGTCAACAATCTCGATTGTGGCGTGCGTGATCTTTTTTGGATTATAAATTTCAATAAGCTTCTTGAATCGAGGTTCCGGCAACAATGCTGTTGCTGATTGCGAAGAATGCACCAACGCCGGAGCGGCAACTTGACCTGTAAGCCAACGAAACAGACTGCTCTTGCCCGAACTCTTATAACCGACTAAACCAATTTTCATAATTTCTAATGTTTTAAACTGTACGTGTAAAATTTCAAATGATATTTTTGATATACTTTTTACGTTTGAAAATTCCCTTTTATAATCGCAATCAAATGAATCGCGATCAAATGATTTGTTACCGACTTGTGTTAGGGATATTGAGCCTCAACCGATCCTCAATCAATACGAATCGGTTTTGCAAAAACTCGTCTATCATTTCGCGTTAATTCCAACCCAGAGAAGGCGAGGGATTATAGCGACAATTTCAGAAAAATACAGAATCATTCAAAATTTTTTTGAGATACGATCTAAACGTGTTTGGACAACTTCGGAAGAGAAATAAAAAATACTAATGAAAATTAAAAAACGATGACAGAGTCATTCATTGTTAATTCGATTTCTTAACTGTTGATAGGATTCGTTCGAGATTTGGTTCTCCACTTTTACTCCGAATTGGCAAACCGCCTCGCCCGATAAATTCAGAATTTGCTTTCGCTGTACATGGAGGCGTAGCATAATCAATTACCCAAAGCGGATGATTACGGCATAGACATTCATTGCCAGCCGCATACGTCCCGCCATCCAATCCGGATTCAACAAGAATCATTGCATCAGACAATCCTATTATCACTGAGTTACGACACATTGCGTTACGACCTCTCCAAATCGTGTCTGGTGCAAATTGAGAGAAAATCAAATAATTATCTGAATCCAAAAAATCTCTAATTTCCTTCTTCTCGTGAAAATGAAAAAGCCCCTCCGCCAATACGAAAATTGTTTTACCGCTTCTTTGCAAGGCGACCCGATGCGACGTAATATCAACACCTTGAGCATACCCACTCACTACAACAATACCATGAGGGACAAGTTGATGTACGCATTGTTCTGTTATAACAAGTCCCTTCTCCGAAACAGCGCGAGAGCCGCAAAAACCGACTGTCGGTTCTTCGCAAAGATGAAAATTGCCGCGATAAAAAAGAATTGGAGGTGCATCTTTTCCCAAAACAAATTTTAATCGATGTGGATAATGTTCATCCGCCAGCCAAACCACACCAATACAAGAATCAGATAATCGCCTCAATAATAATTCCGCATCATTCCGTACATTAACTATTGATTCCGCAACATCTGATTTCAGCCGAAAAGTAAGAACCATCTCCTCAACAGAATGAAGAATCTCATCACCGGCAGATTCTCCATACCGCGCCACAAAATCAGCAAAACGACGTATAAATACATCACCAACTCCACGCGCCAACATCAATTGTAAAGGAATAATATCGCTCATTGATTATCCGAATCACGAAGGGCTTTGACACAAACCAAACCAATAACAGCAGCCGCCCCAATTTGTTTTAAATTCTTAGCACACGACCAAAGTGTTGTTCCTGATTGATAAAGATCATCGACCAAAAAAACGGTTTTACCAACAACATCACCAACCAACTCAATACAGCCTTCACTATTGTACAAACGTTCCCACTCCTTTATCTTCGCATCGAAGGTGAGATTTTTGAGATGTTGTTTCTCACAATATAATAGTTCATCTAAAAATATCAGTTTAGCGGCTTTTGCCAATGTCCTCGCAAGTTTTCGTGGAACACTACAGCGGTCTGGTGTTGATGGTACAATTGAAATTATCGGATCAGCAAATTTAAACATCTCCTGTAATTCTTGAAGTGCTTGCAAAAGACCGCTGGAAAGTATGTCAATATACTGAATGTCACCACGATACTTCAATAAGTATTCCGCCTCACCATAAAGAGTACGCTTATCTCTCAAAATATCAAAGTTATAGTCGAGTGCCAAACAAAAATCTAATTCATTGGAAAATTCCGAACGGATATTGTCATTCAATCCGATTAAAACATACCGCTTAAATCGTTCCACCCACTCTTCAACAATTTCCATTTCCGTATCGACCAATACATTCGGCTCAAAAGATAAAAAAGATGAACCGCTGTGACTTGTAAGTTTCCAATCACCTCGCCTTGATTTTTTAACAATAGAAGGGAAACGCAACTTAAACAGCACCGGATATAAATCCGGCGGCGTGATAAAGAAAACCGCACTATCATCATCAGGGTTTTCCAAAACATCAAATTTCTGAAGTTGCATTCGTGATCTTGTTATCGTCGGTATTTTCATGATATCTTTTTTACCGGTGTATTTAACGTTAAATTACTAGTGAGGAACAAATCCCATTTTGCTAAAATCCATTTAGAGATAATCAACATACTTGACGAATTGCCGCCGGTTCCAACCCAGAGAAGGCGAGGGATTATAACGACAATTTCAGAAAAATACAGAAGCATTCAAAATTTTTTTGAGATACGAAAGAGATAAAAAAATACAATAATATTTTTTAACCCGAAGTTCCAGCTTATGTTTTTGCTAAATGTGTGCTGACAAGTTTTTTATGGCTTTTTGGGTCAATTGGAACTGTCTACAAGTTTAATTTGAGTCGGTGGTGGGTTTGATTTGTTTTATTTGTTTGATGAGTTCATTTTGGAAATTGTCGGGGGGGGTTATTTTGTTGAATCGGATGTTTTCGCTTTCGTTTTCGTTTTTGATTTGGCATTGGGTGAGGCAGATTGTTGCAAGGCGGTTCAGTAAGGTTCGGAAACTTTGCGTTGGAGGATGCGTTTCGGATTCGTTGGGTTGATCGTTGGAGTTATCTCTTGCTTGGCGTGTTTTTTTGTTTTTGACATTTTCGTTTGGAGTGGCGGTGAGGACGGGGGGGCGATTCGCTCTAGTTTCGTCGAGATTTTTGTCGCTGAAAAGATGTTTACTCCATGCCCGCCGCAGATGCCACACAACATAATACGACAACATGCAAATCAAAAAATGCGCACGCACCCGATCTTCCAACGGATGTTCCTTTAGTTGCGTTGGTGTTTTTTTGTTTAAGTTATTGGTATTAAAGGGCTTACGTCTAAAATTTCTTGAAAAAGTGCGCCAAGTAATATTTTTTATTTTTTATTTTTTATTTTTTTATATATTCTGCAAAACATTGTGCGCCCGTAATTGTTTTATAGTATGTTGGAGGTGATGTGGCGGGCTGCGTTGGGATGTCATGCGATTCGTTGCTTACCGGATTTTTTTTCGGCGGAGACCACCGCCTTTTTGAATCGGGAGCACCATGATGTATGTTGATCGGATCCGT
>JAISQS010000699.1 GCA_031274045.1 Planctomycetaceae bacterium
TGATGTCTTTGTTTGAACGAATCCCACCCCAGCCAATTGCTCAACCAAAGCGTCGTCAAACTACGTGCCAAATAGGCTATTATCACGGTGGACTCCTCTCAGTCCACAAGTTAAACCAAACTAAGCTTGGCGATACCACAGGAAGGTAAGGGAGGTAATGGAAGAATATTTTTTGGGAGAGTTATTACATTCCGTTAGGGATGTATCGCTCGGTAGAAAATGAAGTCCCAGACGCGTCTTCGCATTCCGTAGGAATGCAACCTTGTGACTTTGCCCAATGGTTGTATTCCTACTGAATGTTAGTTTGTGTGGGAACATCATTTTCTACAGAGCGATGCAAACCTACGGCTTGCAAAACTATAATATTACATGGGCTACTAAGGTTCTTTTGTAAGAAAATAATGTCGTAAATAAGGTTTGTTTTATTACATCGTTGAGGCTTTTTTCTGATATATTGCAAAATCTGTTAAATCTGTTGATCAAAAAGGTGTTTACCCCCCTCTATGTTAATTCTTGAAAAAGTGTGTAGAATCCTTCGCCTTGTTTGTCGGCTTGTTTCTTCTCCTTTTTTGGGCTGGGCATTATTTGGTGTTATTTGGCGGAAAAGGCGGGGATTTTTAGCTGACTAAATTTTTTTGTAGTTGCTTGACGTGTGTTTTTAGTTTGAGATTCGTTGAGTTATGCAGGCAAATTTTTTTGGAGGCTTGCGTATTCGATTTGCGATCAACGGATTCCAAATTGTAACAGTTGCACGTTTGGCAAAAAAACAACTAACAACAACCACTTTCAAATAGAAATGAGGAGTGTTACCTTGAATAACTGTAAAAATCACGTTCCCTATAGCGGCATTTGTACGTGTGTCGTTATCTGTATTGTTCTCCTGCGAATAGCTATTGGCTGGCATTACTTCTATGAGGGGATACATAAGTTTGATCCCGCTGCCGGTTTTTCCTCAAAAGGTTTTTTGGGGATTGCCAAAGGTCCGGCGGCAGATATTTTTTACGATATGCTGCCGGATATTGATGGTCAAAAACGGCTCGTTATCGGCGAGGTTGCAGTCGACGCAGCCGACGCGAAGACGAAACGAAAAACTTTCACCGAATACGAAAAAGCATGGGATACGTACTACGAAAATTTTCTCAAATCAAACGGTCTCGATTCCATCACCGGAATAAAACCAGAGAAAATAGAAGACCCAAACGCAAAACCTGACGAGCAGACATTGAAAGCAAACCAGAAGTACGAAATCGAGGCAATCTATAAACGCTACATCGATTCACTCCGAACCGGAGCCGAATCCCAAGAAAAAGAAATCCTCGCCTCACAAGCAAGCCTCGCCAGATTCCAAGAAAAAATCAAAACAATTCGTAACGACACCGCATTTGAGAAAAAACGACGTTGGGACGAAATGATGCGATACCGCTCGGAAGCAGAAGTTTGGATTAACACTCTTGACCGACTCGGCAACGCCCTACAATCCGATCTTGCCCGCGTAGTCAACCCACAACTCGCAGGAGACAAAGGACATATCGTCACAAATCCCGAAAAAGTCTGGGTGCCGAATCCTATTGTCGCAACCCACATGGGATCACTCGATTTGGCTGTGACAATCGGTTTAACCGCAATCGGTCTTTGCCTGATGATTGGTTTTTGTACACGGCTTGCTGCGCTTGGCGGGATCGCGTTTCTTGTCTGTGTTATTTTGACCACGTGGCCCGTACCCGGTTATTATCCGCCATTGCCGTCTGCTGTCGGTAACTCTTTGTTCATCAGCAAGGATGGAGTGGAGTTGGTTGCGCTTCTTGTGTTGACGGTTGTTGGTGCCGGACGTTGGGGCGGACTTGATTTTTATGTCTGGAATCTTTTTGGCAAAAGATTTTTCGGACGATTTGTCGGTCAATGTTGTTGCGGCTCAAAAAAAGCATCGACTAATTGATACGGACAAATTCTCAAATTGTAAGCCAGCTTAAATGATGTCTTGAAGATGTCAATTTTAAACTGCTTACATTTTCACGGATATTGTGTTCACTACGCTTTTACGTTGGCGATTTTTGTAGTACGTTGCGTATAAGCGTGATTAGAGTTATTAGCGTGCGGGTGCAGTTGGGCAAATTTCGCGGCAAGAGTGATTTGGTTTATCAAGATTGCAAGAAATTTTGTCAACTGCACATTACTTTTTCTTTTGTCAATAAAAAAATTTCAAATATACAAAATAACATGTCAGATACAGATAATAAGAAGGACGAAATAAATTCGCCGGAGTGTTCGCGGCGTGAGTTTATTATTGGCGGTGCGGTTGCGGTTGGAGTTCCGGCGATTGGAGTTGGGGCGTTTTACTGTACGTACAAGATGACGGGTTCGCATCCGCTTCGTGTTGGGGTGGTTGGAACGGGTGATGAGGGGCAGGTTTTGCTCGGTGCAATCAATCCCGAATTTATCGAGGTGAAGTCTATTGCGGATATTCGCCCATACAATTTGTACCGCGCCTTTTACGGCGACAACTATTCACCAACCGCAATCAAAGTCCGACCCGGATTGAATAGCGTTTACGGTTGGTCAACAGAATCCGAATCGCGGAAGCACATAAAGGTTTACACGGATTATCGCGAATTGATCAAGAATGCAAAAGAAGACGGCATCGAAGCAATAATAATCGGTTTGCCGTTGCATTTACATCACGCGGCGGCTGTGTGCGCGATGAAAGCGGGGTTGCACGTTTTGACGGAAAAATTGATGGGGCATAGTGTTGCAAAATGTAAAGAAATGGCAAGATACGCCAAACAGACAAATAAACACCTCGCAACAGGTCACCAACGTCATTACAATATTCTTTATCAGGAAGCAGTCGATACTATTCGGCGCGGCTTGATCGGGAATATTCATTACATTCGCGCTCAATGGCACCGCAACAACGCGCCGGGCAACGACAGTTGGCAAATGCCAATGCCGACCGAAGTTAAACGAACAGATCCGCAGGCGCAAAAGTTGACCAATGAGCTTAAATCGTGGACGGATCGTTTGAACAAGGCGCGTGGGATTGAGATTGAGGAGTGGTCAAAAAAAGTTGCCCAAAAGAAAGCTCAACTTGCCGATTATGTTCTCGCGACCGGCGGTGAGTATCTTGATCAAAAAATTGATACGGCATCGAGCTATGGTTATGAGGATGGCAAATTTGCCGGTGGCGGTGAGGTTTACGAGCGACCTGCGGCGGAGGAGCTTTTGCGTTGGCGGTTGTGGCGGCGAACGGGGGGCGGGTTGATGGTGGAGTTGGGATCGCACCAACTTGACGCGGCAAGTATTTTTCTGGCGGCGAACAATGACCTCTACCTTGACCAGATCAATAGCAACAAAAAACGAGGCGAAAAAATACATCCGCTAAAAGTGCATGTTTCAGCAAACAGGAATTTGTTCAAGTTAGATAGGGAGGCGAATGACCATATAACGACTTTGGTTGAGTTCCCTGCGCCGGATTACGATCCGAAAACGCGGGCTGGCGAAAAGCGGAAAATTTGCGTGCAATATTCAACAATCAACGGCAACGGCTTCGGCGGATACGGCGAAGTGGTTTACGGAACGGATGGGACGTTGATTTTAACTTCCGAAAATGATTCGCAAATTTTCCGCAGTGGCGATTCCGGCAGCAAAGTTACCGCCAAAGCAGATGCGGCATTGGATACGCAATCGAGCGGTCCGGCTCAAACGGCAGTTGGCGGTGCGGCGAAACTTGAGGTGAGTCGCGGTTATCGGGAGGAGTTGGAACATTGGGCTTGGTGTGTTCGGGTGAATCCTGATTGCAAGGACGCTTTGTTGCAACCGAGATGTACGCCAAAGATTGCGTTGGGTGATTCGGTGATTGCGCTGGTTACAAATATCGCGTCGGATATCGGCAAGAGCGTGACCTTCAACGAAGCATGGTTCGATCCCGATAACGACGCAACACCAGAAGTAGAAATCTCACAAGACGAATCTTCCGCCATAAACATGCAACGTCCCGAATATACGTTGTGATGCTCGCAAAACGACGCGGCAACACAATGTTCTCTACCTAATTGTCCACGCCGTTTTTTGAAAAATTATTCATAGGAAGTTAAGTGAAGCCAATGGAAGAATGTATATTCCAAACTTCCTTTACCACAAAGGACGCAAAGCCCACGCAAGGAACGAAATGTATACGCAAAGAACACTAATTCCTTGCATTTCTTCGCGAATACCTTTGTGCGCAACTTTTTTTCAACGCGGAAGTCGCGGAAGGACGGAAAGAGCGGAAATTTTTTTAAGTTCGCTTTCCGCATGTTCCGTGATTTCCGTCTTTCCGCGTTGAAAAATAAAAATTTTGTGTTCTTCGTGCCTTTGTGCGCAACTTTTTTAGGAATGTTACGCACGAAGGCACAAAGAACACGAAGAATATACACACAAATAAAAATTTCTTTCTCTGCGTTCTCCGCGTCTTTGCGCGAAATATTTTTTGTTTCGCGCAGAGACGCGGAGAACGCGGAGAATATTAAAAATTAAATTCCTTCCTTCGTGTTCTTCGTGCCTTTGTGCGCAACCTTTTTTTAGGATTGTTGTGTACGAAGGCGCAAAGGATACAAAGATTCCGATTCCAATCATCACAATTTTCGTTGCGAGAATGAATTTCGCGTATTTTACGTATTTAGTTTGCTTATTATTTCGCGTTAAAAAATATAAAAAACAGCATCATTTCAAAATGCGTATTTGGAGTGTGGTGAGAGTGTTTTTTGTTTTAGGTATTCTTTATCTTTGTCGGTCAAGTTTTCTATTTGGACAAGAGTTGTGATGCCATCGGATTCTTCTAGAATGATTTCTTTGTCAAATTTACCAAGCAATTTCGCCTTGATTTTCAAGCTCCCGTCAAGCGTTGCCCAATCCCGCAAAGGCTCAAGTTGTTGCCGAACGTATTCGCGATCTGTTGAACGCAATCCAGAAAGTTCAATCGCTACCTTCTTGCCGTCTTTTCGCAAAAGTTGCACATCGCGATCAATAATTTTGCCATCATCATTCGTCACATCAATTAGCGCAACGAATTTAGCATTCGTCTTAAACAGCCCGTCCGTAGTTGACCAATTACGATAACCATCAACCGACACCGGCTCCGGATCCGGCTTGTCAATATCAATCATTGACGCACCGCCGGTAACAAAAATCTTCTTTTCACGCACATCACGACGCAA
>JAISQS010000038.1 GCA_031274045.1 Planctomycetaceae bacterium
GTCAAAGACGGATATTCCGCTGATACATTACCTAAAAACTAACTTCGGGAGCAAGCCCTCGTCGCTAACGACTTCCCGCCTAACGTCTGTTGTACTTTTTAAGTTTTGGAACAAGTCTAATGCACTTAGGCGGGCGGGATGCCCGCTTTCCAGTCCGTTTCCGCTTCGCGGAAATTTTTTTACTTGCGCGAAGCGGCAATTGTCGGCTGCGCCGACGGGTGACGGTTTGGAATATCAACACGATTCACGCCCCATTTCGTCGGTAGCAAACTACCGTCGCTAACGTCCGCGAATGCATTTATGACTTGTGCGGTACAACAAGGGATTTCTTAGGTATAGTAAGTGATTTCTTTTACATGTTGAAATCAAATTTATTTTTCTTGCCGCTTTCAACTGTAACTTTTTGGGTTGACTGATTGCCGAATTCGGGCGGTGCAGCATTGCGAAATCCGGTATCGGGATCGGACTCCTCTGTCTTCTCTAACGGAAATTCCTCAAGCACCACAATCCGAACTCCATACTCGCCGGGTGCGAGACCCTTTGATCTTGGAATTGAGTAACGACCATTTGTGATCGTTGCACCGGAAAGAGTATAGTTGTCTGGATTGCCAATCGGCGAAAACTCAATTCTCCCCGTCTCAACAGGCTTGCCGCCAAGCGTTACTTCACCGTCAATCGGTTGTCGATTCTGCGAATTAAAAAATCCACATCCAACAACACAAACTAAAAGACACGTAAACAACAGAAAATATATTTTGGTTATCTTATTCATTTTTTTTGTTATGTTAATTTTTAAAATTGTCTCTTACTATTCACACACCAATATTCCCAACCTGCATAACCTTGACTTCTGAAAATTTAACTTCAGAAAAAGTCGTGCGGGCTGGTGAATATTGAGTGTGAACAGTAAAAAGACGTAAACGGTCACGAATAAACGTTAAACTTTACAAATCTCCGGTACTATCGCCGCCAGCACTACTACTCAACGCTTGCCAAAACTTACGGTTAACCGAATTGGTTGTAAATTTTACACTCGCATCGCCGCGTGCGGAATTGACTCCGCCGTTGTGATGACTGCGAGCTCCCAAATAAAGTGCCTGCTGTTCAACCAACGTGGCAGTAGGAAATTTATCGTTTATACTTGATCTATCAGCAGCTCCTCCAAAATTGGATACTTGGTCTGGTGATGTTGAATTTGGCGGGATATAACCTGAGAAACTCGTTGTGTATGCCCACCAAATCAATCCGCGACAATCATTATTAGCGTCAGAACCGTCGTTTTGCCATTGCCCTTGAATCGTTTCACTGAACATTAAAGTATTCGACAGACCATCTCTCACTTCAGCCATTTTGGGTTTGTATTCTGGTAGACCTCTCGTACCCGGCGCAAACATTCCACCTTTTGCTAATACACTACTTCCATCTGCACTTTCCGTAGTATTACTCCATATTGGAAGATTAGTCCAATGGGAAAAAGTTGTACCTGTTTGATTACAATTTGGCCAACCGGCGTTTCCTGCACAACAAACGTAGTTGTGGTGCTTGTAAGGCACTCCCCCATACGTGAAAGTTGAGTTAATATCGCCATTGCTCGGACACGTATAAACCTTAATTCTGATACCAGCCAATGCCCCCTGAATCGCGTTGTTATTGGAACTATGAATGCCCATGTTTTCCCATCTTGGATTCGCATTGACTGCGTTGAGCAAAGCCTCCTGCTCAATGTATGGGAAGAGGTGTACTGCCCAAGTTGGGCGAGCATTATAAACACCTCCTCCGCCTGGTGGAAGGGTTTTGTACGTATCGTGAAATGTGTGAGCTGCTAAAGCAACATTTTTCAAGTTGCTTTCACACGTCATTCGTTTTGCGGCTTCACGTGCCGCCTGAACCGCCGGCAGCAGAATAGCAATCAAAACCCCAATGATCGCGATCACCACCAACAACTCAACAAGCGTAAAACCGTAATACAATAAACACGGTTTCCTTTTTTGAATGTCAACACCACAAGAATTCAATGAATCTGTTGTGCAAACATTTTTGTTACAAATATTGTTTTTCATAAATATTCTCCTAGTTATTTGAAAGTTATTTTTTTGTTAAACGTTAAGACTCGATGTCAAGGTAACGTTGTCGATTCTCCGCCGTCTGAATTACCGGCAGCACGCCATATAGCAATATTGATTGCTTCTGTAACGAATCGAACGGATCCGTCACCAAGACCAACATTGACTCCGTTGGTATGAAAACTACGAGCAGACACAACATAAATACTTCCTGTCTCCGTAGTTCCTGCCAAAGGTGCTGCAATCGGATGATCTGGATAGTGCATTGTTCCACCACCCGGATAGGCATCCGCACGAAACCCTTCACTATCTGCTCTGGCGGTGTCTCTCTGCGCTGTTGTCAAAGAGGCTCCTGTTCCTTCTTGTTTTGTGTTTGGCGAAAGGTAAGTCGTGAACTGTGTATTCACTCCGTACCAAATCAGACCGCGTATATCGCACCAGCTTACACTAGCTGCGGAAGGACTTCGCGCTCCTTGTATCGATTCTGAAATAGCAATCGTATTCGAGAGACCATCTGATATTTGATCCAAAGCAAACGACTTGTGAGGTCCCGCTTCTGCACCGCCGGTCCAAAACATTGCACCGTGCAATTCGGTTATTAACGGATGATCGACACCTGTAATTGCTGGCGGAATTGCCCAGCCCGGAGCTCTTTGCGGATCACAGAATGCAGCATCACCCACACAAACACGATAATTGTGGAGTTTGAAGGATTCGTAAGTAGATTTTTGATCACCATCTGAAGGGCAAGAGTATATCGCGAGACGGCGACCATTGAGCAATCCCAAGTTTGGACTGGCATTATAGTTATTACCCATCCCATAGGCATCGTACAATGCCTCTTGCTCAAGGAAAGGCAACGTAAAGACAGCCCACGTTCCACGAGCTAACCCTTTGGCTCCCACTGGCAAAGTTTCATGTGCATCATTGTGAGTGTGGAACGCTAGAGCGATGTTCTTAAGGTTAGCTGAACAAGCCGATCTATTCGCGGCGTTGCGGGCAGCTTGAATTGCCGGTAATAGCAACGCGACCAAAACGCCGATGATCGCTATCACCACCAAAAGCTCAACAAGAGTGAAAGCATAAATACGCTTTCGGGAATTTTTATAGAGGTTTTTTAAAGAGTTGGTCGTAAAAACGAGATTACGTACCCCCCCCCCCCTTCTCTATTTTAACATTTGATATTACCAACAAGGCAATATCCGAAATCGGGAAACAGTTTTTCATTTTGGTTTCTCCTAATGGTAAATTGTTCGCGGGTTGATTTTGTTACCCGCAAACGTAACGTGAAAAAAGTACAGCCGACTCGTTTTTGATTAAACTATAACCAAAATTATCAAACGAGACCTAAACCATACTCTGCCAAACAAACGCTTCTTCGTAAGTGGATCATCAAAAAACAACAACCCAACTCACAAGAAGCGGGAGTATAATCCTTACCTCAACAAAGATCAATACAAGATTTTCAACTTTGCAAAATTTTTATGAATTTTTTTTTGAAAAGATACAAAGACACATTCACTGTTATATAAGGAAGCAGATTTCGGCGACCTGTTACAAAAATATTTTTGTACAATAAATTGCCGCCCCGCGCAATTGTCCACAAATAAAAAAAGCATCAAGAACAAACACCCGTTATACCATATAAGTTTTTTTGCGTTGGTGATCGTAAGGTGGGTAAACGACCGCCGGGCGGTTACGTCGCCAGTAAATCATTATCGCTCGCCGACAACGGGGGCGTTAATTGCATCGATTTGCCAAACCGCCAAAATATCGGCGTAGCCGACAATTGCCGCGAAGCGGCGCGGACTGGAACGCGGGCGTCCCGCCCGCCTCTGTGCGTAATAGAACCAAACAAGTTTGAACTGAATACCAAAACGGTTTGGCAAACGTAAGGTGGGTAACCGACCGCTGGGCGGTTACGTTGGCGTACTCGCCAACAACGGGAGTGGAAAACGCATTGGTAAAACCAAAAAAACGTTGATGTTGTAGGGGCGAGGCTTGCCCTCGTCCCGAAGGGGCTGGAAACGTGTTGATATACCCAGCCTTTAACCTCATTACCTCATTATTTTTAATGAGGTAATGAGGTTGGCGGAATATATGATATTCCGTTGCTACTGAGGTTGTTTTGTTGGAAAAATTAGGTGGAAATGAGTTTTTTTGCCAGTAGAAATTTCCTGATTATTTCGTTTTTTGTGGGGCTTTTACATCGTGCCTTTTATCAAGTACTGTATCAATGCAATGTATCAACGCCCTGAAAGGGCAAAATATCATAGCGTAGGGCAACGCCCTACGATGATTGATTGTAAATAACCTTCGCCCCAACGGGGCAATAATATCAGACCAAACGGAAGTTTT
>JAISQS010000080.1 GCA_031274045.1 Planctomycetaceae bacterium
CAGTTGCGAATTGGTTTGAGTAATGTTGATTGGTTTTTTATACCATGCAGGGTTACAATTTATCGTAACACGCTTTTATATTTTGTTTTAACGCATCAACAAGAAACGATAAAAGAGCCAAATTTTTTTGAAAAAAAACATTACCGGCGGCGATTTTAATTCGGATCGCCAAGTTGACATCAACCCGATACGGTTGCAATTGCGGCGGCGTAGTTTGCCGCCATGCCGGATTCGGCATGTACAATTTAAGATTGAAAATTAGAGGAGATTGTTATGAACAAGAGTATTGATACGACACCTGTAGCAATAGTTGGGCTTGGTTGTTTATTGCCTGGCGCGTCTGGTGTTGCGGAGCTTTGGGATTTAGTTAATACGGGGCGTTCCGGTATTGTTCGTGTGCCGGACGAGCAATTTGATCGCAAAAATAATTATGATGAGCGGCGCGGGATTGTTGGACGTTCTTATAGTGATCTTGCGGGTCTTGTTGACTATTCTGTTATTGACAAGGGGCGGATTGCCAGTGCGTTTCCGTTTATTTCCGCCGACGAAATCAATCAATTTGATCAAGCTCACATAGCTTATGCTTCAACAGTTGTTGATGCTTTGGAATCTGCTCGTATTCGTCCGATGGATATAGCGGATCAGTCGGCTGGTGTTTATGTTGGTCATGCTACGCCTAGCGGTTTGAGTGCGGATTATAATTATGGAGTGCTTGTGCCGGAGGCGGCGGAGTTATTGCGTGAAGTTGAAATTTTGCGTCAATCGGGAGTTGATGCGGATGATTTGATTGCGTCGTTGATCAATTCCGTTCGTAGCCGAATGCCGCATCGTTCCGCGTCAAATAATCCTGAATTGTCTTCGTCTGCTGCTGCGAAATTTATATCTCGTGCTTATCATTTGCACGGACCGGCGATAGTTTTTAATTCGTCTTGTGCGTCGTCCTTGCAAGCCTTCGCGCATGCCGTTAAGTCGATCCGTCGCGGTGAAATTGATACTGCAATTGTAGGCGGTGCGTCTTGTTTTCACGTGAATACGCTTATACTTTTTTCGCTTGCTCATTCTTTGTCGGCGGGTGGTTCTGCGCCGTTCACTGAAGCTGCGGACGGTTTGGTTGTTGGTGAGGGTTATGTTACTTTGATCTTGAAGCGGTTATCTCATGCTTTGCGTGACGGCAATCCGATTCTTGCTCTCGTTCGCGGCATCGGGATTTCAAGTGACGGCAAAGGTAAAAGTCTTTGGGCTCCGCGAAAAGAGGGTCAAATTGAGTCAATTCAGCGAGCTTATTCAGACCCGAGTATACTCGAAGGTTTACAATATATTGAATGTCACGCGACATCAACGCATCTCGGCGACGCGACTGAGATGGAGTCTTTGGCGGCTGTTTTGCAAGGAACAAATCTCGCTCGATTCAAGATTCCGCATTCGTTACCGATTGGCAGTATAAAGCGTAATATTGGTCACACGCTTGAAAATTCGGGGCTTGCGGGTCTGGCAAAAATTCTCGTGCAGATGGAGCATGAATTGATTCCTGCGGCGGTCGCGCCGGATTGCGAGTTGAACAAGAGTGTGAATTGGGATTCAATACCGATGTTCCCGTCAGACAAAGAAATCATTTGGGAACGCGGACATACATTGCAGCGACGCGCGGCGGTCAGTTCGTTTGGTATTGGCGGTCACAATGTTCATGTTGTTGTTGAGGATTATATTGCGGAAAAAGTTTTCACTTACGTCGATCGCCAGTGTTATTTGGACAGTAGTTCGGACGATATTAACGGCAATTTAATTGACGTGACAAATGATAAAACGGCGATTGCGATTATCGGTGCCGGAACAATTTTGCCCGGTGTCAAATCATGCGAAGAATTTCAAGCAAAAATCAACTCCGGCGGAAACATTCGGATTCCCATTCCAAAGGAACGATGGAACAAGTCACATTATTGTAACGATAATTCCGGCTCGAACTCGGATTGGCAAATACCGTTTTTGGACGCGGCTATAATTGATGACTACAATTACGATTGGAAACGTCACAAAGTTCCTCCGAAGCAACTTGCCCAAGCTAATCCGTTGCAATTTATGTTTCTCGATGCGGTTGATCAAGCGTTACAATCTGCGGGTTATATCAATGCTGTTGGTGAGGAGTTGAAGTCGATTCCGCGTGAGCGTACAGGTTGTATTGTGGGTACATTTTTCGGCGGTGATTTTGCGTCTCAACTAGATATTGATTTGCGCGTGTCCGACATGACAGCGTTTTTTGAGTCGTACTTGTCGGGCAAAAAAATCGCGCCCGATATAATTGCGCAACTTGCAAAAGAATTTACTCAAAAAATTTATTCGCGTTTCCCTGCAATCATTGACGAGACCGGCAGTTTTACGGCGAGTTCGTTAGCATCGCGAATCACCAAATCATACAATCTCATGGGAGGCGGAGTCGCAATTGACGCGGACGAATGTTCCACCGGCGCGGCGATAAATTGTTGTTTGGATATGTTGCTTGATAATTCTGCGGATATGATGTTCTGTCTTTGCGGCGAAAGAAACATTACGCCGGAGCGGATTCTTGATCACGCAATCGCGGGCGAGCTTGAATCTTTAACGGATAAATTGACTCCGTTGGGACATGATCGGACTGGGATTGTGCCGGGTGAAGGTTGTGTCGTTTTCATATTGAAACGGCTTGCGGATGCGAAACGAGATCAAGATCGGATACTCGGAATTTTACACGGCTCCGCGACCGCAATGAAAGCATCAACCGCAATAAAAAACGCAAGACGGCTAGTAAACGCGCAAGATGTCGCCGCAGTAGAAATCGTTTACAACGGAACATTGGAAAGCGAAACTTCAAGCGTCTCACAAGTCGGCAGATATTATCCGAATTGTCCGATTGATACCCGCGTCGATCAGTTCGGATACATGCCCACAACTTCCGGCGCGGTTGCGCTATTGACTGCAATAGAATCGCTCAAACAGAAATCATTACCAGCTCCGTCAAACGCGCTCGTCAACGAATCACAACAAGAATCACAAAGAAAAAACGCAACTCCGCTAATATCAAAATCAATAGACCAAAGACTCGGAATGGCTGTACACATCGTAGGACGAAACCACTCAATACAACACCTCATCATACAACGGCACAACTCAATAAATAAACAAAACACCGAAATAATTCCACAAGAAAAAATAACAAAAACAGAAATTAAAACTAACATTAAAACTGAACCCAATACCAAACAAGAAACCAAAATCGATAACGATTTTAATAAAAACAAAGAAATTAACATGAACACAAAAACAGACCAAGATACAAAACAAATTTTATTTAAGGAATTGACTGACATGAATCAATTCACGCATTTTGACGCAACGGCGCGGCGGCGGGAACGCTTGCGAAAAGAAGCCGCTGCGAGAAGCGAAAACCTAAAAAATATAAACAACAAAATCGCCCCGACAATAATTATAAAAACCGAAAAATTGACAGACGCAAAAATAAATATCGACAACAAACAAATTAACGCAACAGAAAATCTTGCCAATGCCAAACCAGAATCCGATAATTTTAAACCAAAAGTCGAAACAATAAAAAGCGAAACAGTAAAAAGCGAAACTGAAAAAATTGAAGCCGTAAATTCGCCGATAAAGACAGAACCAAAAATCGACAACACACAAACAACAAACTCAAAATTTTCAGCAGACGAGATTGAGTCGTTTTTGATTAACTTCGTAGTTGATCAAACCGGTTATCCGCAAGATGTCGTTGATTTGGATGTTGATTTAGAATCTGATCTTGGAATAGACAGCATCAAGAAGGCGCAATTATTCGGCGAGATTGGTCAATATTTTGACATCAAACCGGCAAGCGAAGACGGCGGAAATTTAACGCTTGATCAATTCGCGACGCTTCGCAGCGTGAAAGATTTCTTGACGGCAAGTTTAAGTTTGAAAGTTGTTGACGGGCAAAAAGACGAACAAAAAGACAATAAACCAAAACCGTCCGATGAACCGAAAATTACCCCGCCGTCAACCGAACCTTCCGCTGAACTTTCCGCCAAACGTTCTGCTGAACCTTCCGCCAAAACGTCCGCTGAAATAACGCCGACAATTGAGCCGCTCGCGCGCGAGGAAAAAGTCAAAGAGGAAAAAGTCAAATTTGATGAGTCGGAGATTGAATCTTTTTTGATCAATTTTGTGATTGATCAAACCGGTTATCCGCCGGAAGTGGTTGATTTGGATGTAGATTTGGAATCTGATCTTGGAATTGACAGTATTAAGAAGGCGCAGTTATTCGGCGAAATTGGTCAATATTTTGACATCAAACCGGCAAGCGAAGACGGCAGCAATTTAACGCTTGATCAATTCGCGACGCTTCGCAGCGTGAAAGATTTCTTGACGGCAAGTTTAAGTTTGAAAGTTGTTGACGGGCAAAAAGACGTGCAAAAAGACAATAAACCAAAACCGTCCGATGAACCGAAAATTACCCCGCCGCCGACCGAATCTCCTGCCGAACCTTCCGTCAAACCTTCCGCCGAACTTTCAACCAAAACGTCTGTTGAAATAACGCCGACAATTGAGCCGTCTGCGCGCGAGGAAAAAGTCAAGTTGGACGAATCGGAGGTTGAGACGTTTTTGATCAATTTTGTGATTGATCAAACCGGTTATCCGCCGGAGGTGGTTGATTTGGATGTTGATTTGGAATCTGATCTTGGAATAGACAGTATCAAGAAGGCGCAATTGTTCGGCGAGATTGGTCAATATTTTGACATCAAACCGGCAGCCAAAGACGGCAGCAATTTAACACTCGATCAATTCCCAACGCTCCGCAGCGTGAAAGATTTCATTTTGCAAAATTGATAAAAAATATTTTGTCAACAGATTATGCGGATTTAACAGATTTGTAATATATCAGCTTAATATCCGCTCTAATCAATCTTATTTAGCACGCTGATAACGCAGATTTTAAAGATATTCGCAAATAAAGAAGAATAGACATTTATAAAAAAATCCGCGTAATATCCTGACAATCCGCGTTATCTGCGTGCTAAAAAAAACTAATCTGTATAAATCCGTAAAATCTGTTGACAAAGACCCCATTACACTCTTTTTCAAGTTTTGGAACAAGTATAGTTTTTTTTATCCGAGTGCGACATCCAGCAGCATCATGATTGCAAATCCGATGATGGCGCCGATTGTTCCGGTGTCGCTGTTTCGGTCTTCTTGCGAGGTTGGGATCAATTCTTCAACAACAACATAAATCATTGCTCCAGCGGCAAACGCTAACGCGAACGGCAAAATTCCCTGAATAACCGACACAACCAAACAACCAATAATCGCCGCAACCGGCTCAACAAATCCGGAAATTTGACCATACCAAAAACATTTTATTCGCGAAAGCCCCTCACGCCGCAACGGTAACGAAATAGCCGCTCCCTCCGGTATATTTTGAATACCAATTCCAACAGCCAACGAAAACGCCGCCGCAATACTAGCAGATTCAATACCAAAACCTACCGCTCCAAACGCAACCCCAACCGCCAACCCCTCAGGAATATTGTGCAACGTAATTGCAAAAACCAATAAAAAACTACGCCGCCAATTTGTCCGAATCCCCTCAGGTTGATCGCCATCGCCGCTGTGAAGATGAGGCAACGTCTTGTCAACACACCAAAGAAAAAAACCACCAAGAAGAAAACCAGTAACCGGAGGAAACCAAGACACCCAACCAAGCTCCTCGCTCATCTCAATACTAGGCGCAAGAAGAGACCAAAAACTAGCAGCTATCATCACACCGGAAGCAAAACCGAGCATACCATTCATCGTTTTGCGGCTAATATCCTGAAAAACAAAAACACTCGCCGCACCGAAAGCTGTCGCCCCCCACGTAAAAAGTGTCGCCAATATCGTCCATTGCAACGGATTCAATTCCATAATTCATAAGAACCGCTCCCGCGATTCGGTTAGGTGTTATCAAAAAAAATAACACGCAAAAAAACGTAATAAAAAGCGAAAAAACAAAGGAGTTTTTTAACCGCAAAGAACATTGGTAAATTCCTTGCGAACCTTGCGAAAACCATTGTGAACTTTGCGGTAAAAAAATATTCCATTAACTTCCTGTGAAAAAATTCCCACCCCGTAATCTGCGAGCGCAAACTTCTCTTGACGCAAAAATATTTTTTTCGTATTATCCGCTTGATCGTTTTGTTTTGTGTTCTTCTGAAATTTAGCTTGAACAAAAGTATAATCGAGCTAGTATAAAAACTATCCGAATTTAATCAATGATTGAAATAATATTTGACTTTCTGGAGCAACTTGTTTCCGTGCAGGAGTTGGCGATTTCTGTTTTGCGGGAGAAGCAGGAGTTGCTTGTTAATGCGGAGCGGGCTG
>JAISQS010000126.1 GCA_031274045.1 Planctomycetaceae bacterium
CAATGTCACGGGCTTGCGATTTTTACGCGGGATGAGAACGGGCATTACACGCATGAGCGGAATATTGTTGCGCCGGAGCGATTTGGGCAAGACAATTGCAGTCCGGTTCCGCTCACGTCAAGGGGCAAGGGCTTGCCGTCAAATTTGATCAATGACATTATTGTTGCGCAAAATAGCGCAAGTCAAACGATCTGGATTGCGACTTCCGCCGGACTTGTCAAAGCCGACAATGATCTCAAAAATCTTGAGTACCAACGCGGCAGAGATTACGCCGCAAAAGTTCACGGACTCTATGGCGGTGCGCCGAAGAATTTTAAGGCTGCGCCGGAGGTGCTGATGAAGCGGTTGTTGCCGGAGGATTATTTGACGGCGTTGGTGGAAGATGGAGTTGGTCAAATTTATGTTGGGATGCGTCAAAATGGTTTTTTGATTTCTGATCCGGTTTCGGGCAGGCGTTGGTTTGGGACTCAAAAGGAGTCTGGTTTGACGGATAATTTTGTGACGAAGATTGCGATTCTTGAGGACGGCAATTTTCTTGTCGGCACTTACGGCGGTGGAGTTGTCAAGTCAACCAAGCCGTTCAATTTGACAATTCGCCAACCCAAAAAATCCGATGACTTGCAAAGACCAAATATCGTTGCGCAAAATGAAGAAACCCGCCGCGACTTGCCCATAGAAATAAAACCGCCAACAATCGAAGACCTAAAATGGATGCAAAAAAAGCTCGCAACATTAACAAAACCGTTGCCGAAAACTCACGCCTCATACTACGGCGAAGACTGGAAAACGCAGGGCGATGGACTTGGGCGAGCGTTTTATAATTGGGCGATAATGTGTGCGTGTGTGTCGCCGCTCGATCGCGAGATACGATTCTTTAGCCATTACTATACGGCGAATAGTTTCATCGGACCGAATGCAACGCCGGATGATACTATTCGGCGTTGGGTTCATTGGAAAAAAACCGATAATCCGAAAGTTCTGTGGGATCCGCTCAACGGCTACCGCCGTCAATCCGAATGGGACGATCACGGCGAAGCGTATCCGATGTCAAAAGATGGTCCAGATGTCTGGTATTTATTGGAAGTGAAGCATCAAGGTGCGTTCAAACTTGGAATGTACTTTTTCAATAAAGATGGTCATGATGGCAATAACCGTTGGCGTGATTACGTGATTGAAATTTATCCTGCAAAAGCAGCGTGGAAAGGTAATCCGTATGACACATGGAAACAATATTCCAAAGAAGCCGAACAAGTTGCACGCACAACGCCGCCGCTTGAGAAATGTCGTGTGCGTGATTTTTGGGGTGGTGTTTACAAGCAATTCAATTTGACCGGCGGATTTTACTACGTCAAGATAAGACGAAATTACAGCTTCAACACAATCATTTCAGCAGTAACAATGGATCGGTTAAAGGGTCAATTGACGCATGGTGAATGGTGTGGTATACCTTTTGTGTCTGATATGTTGCCGGATGAGAGTAGATATAAATACTTTCCAAAGCGATTACCAACCGATAGTGACAAAATTGAAGATTGGCATACTATCAGATTTTTAAGGACGCTTGATCGTGTGTACGATAAATCGGGCGGCATGGCAGTACAACGAAAGTGGCGAATCGACACCTATCGATTCGCAAAAGCAAGAGCAAGGACAACCAACAATGAAAAGATGGCGAAGATTGCGGAATATCTGGAATGGACTCTAAACCAATGGGATGACAAACAAAAAAAAGAATGGCGTGATACAATGGAAGCGGCTTTCAAAAAATATTATGATACCAGCCCTACATTGTGGAAAACTATTGAGGAGCAAAAGAACGGCGTACCGGAATTTATCAGGGATAGACATAAATGGGAATAAGGATATTCGTTTAACAACAAATTTAACTTAGCAAACCAAAAAACAAATGGAGAACCTTATGTTAAGATTTCTTTTAACAACTACATTAGTATTGCTCTGCTTTAGTCAAGCAATCGCAGATGTGACAGTGGATGTAAAAATTGACCAAACAGCACCGCTTGATGCTGATGGGAAAATTAGTACAAAAGTCGGTATCAACAAAGATGCGACTTTCAGCGTCAGGGCTTCATATAACGGCGAGCCGCCGTTAAACGCAGAAGAGAAAGTAACAGATCAGTCCTGGACGTATTCGATTGCGGATGTAGCGAATGTGACGAGCAACCCAAAAAACGGCACGACAAAAGATTTTGACCTCACCGTGTCGGGAAGTAAACCGGGGACGTATACAATCACGATCACAATGTCTGTGAAATTGACGATTAAAAAACATGCAAGCGACGGAACGACTGTTGTCTCAACACGTGAAAGTGACGAATATACAGGAACCGCAAACGTGACTATAGACGTGTGGGGAAAGTTGACCATCACGACTAGTGACTTTATCATGGTCGATGAAAAGAAACGCCATGAAGTCAAAATAGAGTCAGATTCAACCTTGACTGAAGGAGTGTTTACTTTAACAGCGTCAAATAAATTAAAATTGTATGAAAATAGAGATACGCCTCCCTTTGAAGGTGTACCAGATCCCCCGTCTGATTCGTTAAGTTGGGAAGCGACCACTGCGTCAAAAACATATTACATGCGTGGCGATTCTGTAAGTGGCACGATCAATGACCAAACATTAACGGCAAAATATAGCGGCAAAAATATAGAGAGTACAACTAAAAAAGTAACCGTGTATGATTTCGAAATTGACGCACCAGGGAAAGTGATCGTGAAGGAGTCAAAAAAATACGTACCTGTTATGTTCAATGACGATTCCGATTTTGTTGGCAAACACAGCGGAGATAAGACGTACACATCTAATTGGGATTGTGCTACCAAGTGCCCGACGAAAGGTAATGCAAAATGTCCTGATGATAAGCATCGCGAACTTGAGCCTGTTTGGGATTATTTGTATATCGGAGAATACACGGACGATGATTTGGTTGAGTGCAAAGTTGACATAAAGCCTGCCGATATGAAGGAAGCTGCCGTAAATGGGGAGGTCAAGATAAGTTCTAGTGATGCAAATATTCGCATTTGGAAGCAAAAAAATAAAGGTGATAAGGGCTCAATTATACCGGATATGTCGAATATACCGGATGAATCGAAAAAAAATTACAAAGCTTCTGATTTGCCCTTGACAGTTTACGTTGAAGGAATAAAGGCAGGAAAAGATGCCTTACGTGCGGAGTATACTACGTCGACGGGTCAAGTAGCTAGTGGGGAATATGGTTGGCTGTCAATCGGTGTCGTGGCACTTATTGCAACTCAAAACGGTAAACAAAAAATAATCAACGCGAATATCTCGCCAATCAAATTTACCGTTGAAGGCGGTGGTGATTTCGATACGAAGTTCACCTGGACTGTATCGCAGACTCTAAATCCGGGAACGACACTAGGCAAGAATAACACCATTTCACTCAAATATGGAGAAACTGGTTGTGACGTAACGCTTCCGGAAGATGCCGCAAATCGCCGATTCACTTCTGAAGTTACTGTTTCGATAGACGGTAAATTGACACTAAAGCGAACCGTTCGCGTCGCACAAGCAACTTATCAAGGTTCACCGGTTAAGACAACAATAGATGACAGACGAATAGAAGTAATCGGGTTAGTAAACGTTGATAAATTACCTACTGGCTTTGACAATACCGAAACACCAGATGATGATAAAAATAAAGAATATTCGCAAAAATGGTTTGAAAAAATTTTCACCGGAGAATGGATTAATGGTACGCCCCCTCCAGTTACAATAAATGGCAATCGGCTACAGTACGCACCAAATAATAACAACAGGGAGTTGGCGAATACGATTTTTACTGATGGTCTAGGTAGTAATAGGAAAGTATATGCTGTATTTTTTTTATCTAACGCGTATGCGAACGGATTCAAATTAGAAGATATTCGTGCTGTTGCAGAACATGAATGTCAGCATGTTCGGCAACATGTTGACGTAAAAAAGGGTGGGACAAACTGGCGTACACTGGATGATTACTATTCTGACAATGAAAAATATCTCGATCTTAGAGAAGCCGATGCCCAAAGCGTAGAGTTGTGTGCTGATCAATGTTGGAAGTTTATGGACGGTGCTATGGGGACATTGGGATTACTTGTACAAAAATATGGATTAGCTAACGCGGAATATGAAAGGTTGACTCCTACAACCACATCCGGTCCGGTTAACGGAATTAGAGTTAGAGCGGCAACTCAGACCGATGCTAGGTCGGCTGCAAAAGCTATTTTACAAGGCATCTATAAACGAATCCCTGAAGAGCTCCAGGATATAAAATGTAAAGATTATGACTGGTCAATTAGACCACCAAAATAAATTTTACGCTTTTACAAATGACCCCATAACAAACTAATGTAAGGAGAAAAATTATGTTAGTACGAATTTTTGTATTCGTGTTTGTTCTATTTTTTAGTTCGTTGTTGATTGCGCGAACGCCGAAAGATATAGAAGAATTTCGCGAAACGACAAATTTAGCGAAAGATGTTTGGAAAGTAGTTTTGCCGCGACTTAAAAAAGAGATCAATACTAAAGATGATTCTATTGTCACACACAAAACGACTCAACTTGTTGAGCAATTGAGAAAATGTCCGCAGATCGGTGATGGTGGTGTGGTGGCGATGATTTTGGTGCTTTATGATGGTTATTTTTCATTTCGTACCAGCGAAATCATCGTGTCTGTTCATAATGCTATAACTCCGTCTAATTGTCTTGCGATTATGGGTTATTCCGGTGGTACTCTTTGGCAAAATGGCTATAGCGGCGGAGGTACTTGGGTAGATAATTACACCAGCGTTATTTTACCTGTCATCGGAAAATTTACTCATAAAGCTTCTATCGGAATGGATATAAGGTGGGCACGTTATCCCTATCCGATGCGTTATGATACTTACTATAATCAATACCAATACAGGACTGCGGGAAAATTAGGTGACGTGGGGTTATATGATCTTGCATGGCGTGTTCTGATCGAGGAGGCATGGTATGGTAAATTCGATTTTCGTTTTGAAGAAAGTGACTGGTATTTTCATGTTGCTAATAATGCTTATCGTTCCGGTGATAAAAAACTCGGTTGGTCATTTTTGTTTTGTGCGGCAATTTTTGATAACGCAAAATATTTAGACAAAGTTATGTCAACAGCTCAACTTTGGCTTGATGTTGAAGCGGGCCAAAAAAAGTTACCGGAACAAAAAATCTTGACAGGGGAAGAACGCAAAAAAACATTTCTTGAAATTGTTGAATGTTACCGAGGAATGAATGCCCATCCGCGAGCGTGGCAACTCATTAACGAGCATAAAAGCGAATTTGACAATCACGAGACACTAATCAAAAAAGTACAAAACGA
>JAISQS010000209.1 GCA_031274045.1 Planctomycetaceae bacterium
AAAAAACCAATCTGTTCTATTTTGCAAAAAAATTAAAAAAAGCCTAGAAAAATAAGCAGATCAAGCCACACACAACACTATTATATTTTTTACACTTGAAAATTCCCTTTTTAATTGCAATCATCATGATGATTTGTAGAGACGCAAGGGGCGATGCCCGCGTTATACCACATAAGTTCGCCGCGAAGCGGCGCGGACTGGAACGCGGGCATCCCGCCCGCCTCTGTGCGTAATAGAACCAAAAAAGTTTGAACTGAACGCCAAAACGTGTTGGCAAATGTAAGGTGGGTAACCGACCGCCGGGCGGTTACGTCGCCAGTGAATCATTATCGCTCGCCGACAGTGGAGCGGAAAAAGTTATAAGGCAAACGTAAGGTGGGCAACCGACTGCCAGGCGGTTACGTCGCCAGTGAATCATTATCGCTCGCCGACAGTGGGGGCGGAACACGCATCGGCAAAACCAAAACGCCCAAAACGTAGGGCGTTTTGGTTTTGCCGATGCGTGTTCCGCTCCATTGGGACGAGGGCAAGCCTCGCCCCTACAACACCGACACGTGTTGTTTTGGACAATGAAAATACCAACACGTGTTCTACCCCACTGTTTTCGGCTTGCTCCGCTCGCCGAAAACACAACCGCCTGGCAGTCGGTTGGCTACCTTACGTTGTCGGCAACGCCGACAATTGCCGCGACGCGGCGAACTTGTGTGGTATTATGCGGCGTGTTGTGATTTAATCTGTTCTTTGCCATCCGGCGGGGGGGCGGTTTTTTGATGTGTCTTGTAGTTTTGGGAGTAGGTCTTTGACTTGTAGTTGGCACATTGGTTTTTTGAACTCTGCGAAAAGCAGTCGATTTATCCCCGCGTCTTTGTCAAAACGTTTTACCCAATCGGACAAATACAACTCCACTACGTCACCAGTCGCGTTGCCTGCGCCTTCCTCACTCGTTAAATTTAATGGTCTCGCTGCCCACGCGATTGTTATGTTTTGGAAGTCATTCAATTTTCCGTTCCATTTGAAAATGTTATTTATTTTGTCCGATTGCGTTCTCCCGACCAGTTCAAACAACGGCATATTGCCCAACAAAAAAATCGACGACTGCATGTCACAATCTATTCGCGTGGGCGGTTCTTGATTTACTCCGGTGAACATTTTTGCGAATGACTCGCGACCGGCAAATGTTACACGATCAAACGCAATCCTTATCGGACGCGTTGCTGCCGTTCGCCTGTTGCCCTCTATCTGAATAAACGGCTTCGCCAACGCCACCAAAGAACGCCGCGCAACAAAATCGACTCCCGCCGAAATATCATTTTGTACCACTGTTGCCTCGCCGCGTATCATTGAGTTGAGCAATCTAACGCTTAATTGATTTGCTTGTTCTTTGGTCTGTTCTTGTTGTCTGTTTGCAAGTAAATTCGGCAAAGTACCTTTTTCGTACGGTAATCGTCCTTTGTCCGTTTCGCCGCGATCAATATCGTTCAAATTCCACGCCGTATCACCCGACTCAATCAAAAACCTCTCACCCAACGCCCAAAAATCCGTCAGATACGACGTGCCGTCAATTCTACGCGACACCTGACTACTGCGGAAAAAAGCAACATCTTGATGATATGCCGAAAAATTTTGTGCCGCGTTTGTAATCGTGATCGTTACATGCGAGAAGTCAAATTTATTTGTCCCCGCCGAATCAAACAACGTCCAACGCGATGCCAGTACGTCCTTGTTGATACGCATTTCAATTGCCACATCAAAAAATTCCAATTCGCACGAATTGACTGACATCATGCTTCTTGTTCTTGCGGACACGGTTTCGGTTGTTGCTGTTGCAGGTTCAAATAGAATTGTCGGATGATAACCTTCCGCAGCAACAAACCTGATGTTTTGACCGTTCAAGCTAAACGGCTTAACCAACAACGTATCATTCCACCGCAACTCAATAATCGCATTCGTTCCCGCTGCTTCTATTGCTGCGTTGAGGTTTGTGTAGGTTCGTATTTGGTTAGAATTGGCTTCGTTCAATTCGGGAAAGACCGGCTCAAAATCAGCGTCAAAACCCGGATCAACTCTAATCCATACAGGTCTCGCAATATTGGGCGCGTTAACATTATTTTTGTTCGCACTCCTGCCGCCCGCAACCTCTCTCGATAACAAATCAGCCATCCCGACAACCGCACTGACACGTTTATCGGACAAAATATCCGCCTCAACATAATCCGGCGAAATTTGCAGCCCCGTTCTGCTTTTATCAAATAGACGCAAGATAAATTCTCCGCCGCGCTCACTGCCGCGCTCCGCGCCCAAAGTTACCGTATCCAGAATCGGAAACCTCAACCGAACCTGCCGCTCAAATTTATTCGTATCCAAAACCGCAAACAGATTTGTATTTGGAGCGTTGGTTTTATTTGTATCTGTGGTGTTGTTTGTTGTGTGGTTATTTCTGTTGGGTTGAGTTGAGTTTGTACCTGTGTTATTTTTTGTTGCGCTATTTGCAATTGATTTTATTTGGGGCGGCATTGTCGGCAACTCAAGTTGTCCGTATCTATTGGCGGTTAAATTCATCGCTGCGAATAAAACGAGCAACAGCCCCGCAGCCGTAATCCAGATTGCGTGTTTCAAGTACCACGCGGGGCGAATTTTTTGGCGCATTGTCCAAGAGATGTAGCCGTGACCGACGGGCTGCATACCGATTTGTCTTGCGATTTCGGAGAGAGCGGCGATGAGGATGTCTGGGGATTGAAATCTTTGTCGTGGGTCTTTTGCCATCATTTTTTGTATTAGAGAAGCCACTTCGCTTGGTATTTTTGGGTTAAATTCTCTTATGTCCGGCGGCAAGTCGCCCTGATGTTGTAATAATTTTTGCAAGACAGTTCCTTCGGGAAATGGCGGTCGTCCGGACAACATGAAAAAGAATGTGCAGCCGAGTGAGTAGATGTCGCTGCGAATATCGGCGTTTCGCGGATCGCGTGCCTGTTCCGGTGAGATGTAGTCGAATGTCCCCAAAGTTACCCCGCTTGCGGTCAAGTCGCCCGCGCCGTCCGACGGATTCAGCAACCTTGCCAACCCCATGTCGATTAGTTTTGCCCGACCTTCGCGTGTGATGAGGATGTTTGATGGTTTAACGTCGCGATGTACAACACCGTTCTCGGCGGCGTGGGCAAGAGCACTTGTAATTTGGAGCATGAAATTCAATGCTTGCGGCAAGGGGAACGCGCCGGTATCGGAGATCATTGCCCGAATGTTAGTTCCTTCAACGTATTCGAAGACGATGAATGGTATGCCGTCTTGTTCGCCTGCGAAGTAGACTTGTGCGATGTGTTCGTGGTTTAATCTTGCTGCGGATTTTGCTTCGTTCATGAAGCGTGCGACGGTGCTTTGGTCTTTTACGCGTTGGTGTGGTAGTACTTTTACGGCGACGTTTCGGTCGAGTTGAGTATCTGTTGCCAGATAGACGCGCCCCATTCCGCCGCCGCCAATATAGCTTTTGATTTCAAAATGCCCCAACATCGTGCCGCTTGGAATTGCACCGACTGTGAAGATTTCGGTTGTCAATTTCGCGGGGTGGATGCTGTCGGTTGAGGAGACGGGTTGTGTGATTGGTTGTGCGGTTGGTTTTGTGTTTGGTTGGATTTCGTTTGCGGGCAAATTGTTGTTTG
>JAISQS010000216.1 GCA_031274045.1 Planctomycetaceae bacterium
GTTGGTGATCGTAAGGTAGTCAACCGACCGCCGGGCGATCAACGTAAGGTAGACAACCGACCGCTGGGCGGTTGTGTTTTCGGCGAGCGAAGCAAGACGAAAACAGTGGATCGCCAAAACATGTTGGTTCACCAAAACGTCCAAAACGTAGGGCGTGTTGGTTTTGGCGGTGCGTCTTGGCGATCCAGTTGTCGGCTTACGCCGACGTAACCGCCCGGCGGTCGGTTACCCACCTTGCGTTTGCCAACACGTCTTGGCGTTCAGTTCAAACTTTTTTGGTTCTATTACGCACAAAGGCGGGCGGGACGCCCGCGTTCCAGTCCGCGCCGCTTCGCGGCGGTATAACGAGGGGCGAGGCTTGCCCCCCAAAGGAGCAGAAAACGTAACCGCCCAGCGGTCAGTTACCCACCTTACGATCACCGCCCGGCGGTCGGTTGCCCACCTTGCGTTTGCCAACACGTCTTGGCGTTCCGTTCAAACTTTTTTGGTGCTATTACACACAGAGGCGGGCGGGACACCTGCGTTCCAGTCCGCCGCCGCTTCGCGGCAATTGTCGGTTACGCCGACGGGTGACGGTTTGGAATATCAACACGATTCCCGCACCAATTTCATCGGGGACAAGCCCCTCGTCGCTAACAAATCGAGAATGCGTTTATGATTTATTGTAGAACAACGAAGATTCATACACCAACATAAAATATGAAACACCAACGCAAAAAGAACCAAACACAATAGTCAAAAAACTTTTTTATCCAATTCAAATTTGATTATGAATTATCGTAACCTATAATCAATCTTGTAACCTTCCAGTAGTTTGTTGACTCTGGTATACTGGGTGTTGTGTTGAGGTTTTGGTTTGCTGTTTTTTTGGGCGGACTGAAGCTGAAGTTTGGGGGTGTTTTGTTGTGTATCAATATCGGCTGTTTTTGTGTTTTAAACTGCCGTATGATACGTTAAATTGCTTACAAATTGCTCGAAGTTATGAGTAAAAAATATTCGTTGTTTTGTTTTGTTGTTTTTTGTTTTGTTGCTGTATTTTCTGGGGTTGTTGTTGCGCAGAATCGTTCTGTTTGGGATACGATTCCGGTGTTTGACGGAGGGCGTACAATGCCGCTCTCGTCTTTTGCACAACAAATAGTATTTGAGATTTGCGGTTCTACGCGTCCGTTTATTGTACAAGATGACGCAATTATGGCGGAATTTAGCCGCATAATTGAGAATGAACGGCAACTTGCTGCAAGTTCTAATTTTGCCAGCGGTAATGAAGGCGAAGACGGGGACGAAGACGGCAACAAAAGCGGCGGTGACGGCGGCGGAATTGCTATGTCGTCTGCCGGTATTCCTCTTGGCGGCGGTCTCGACAAAATTGATAAAGGTCTCGGTGTCATATCAGAATTTATGAAACAAAACAGCCACATAAAACACACCGCAATAATTCCACACATGTCAGGCAAACAAGCCGCCGCCATCATGGAACGAATACGCGTACTCGTTCCCTTGCAAGGACGTTATTTTGAACCGTCTGAGATTCTTTTATCGTGGATGATTGAGCCGGAAGTTTGGGAATTTATCCCCTTGTTTCGGTTGCCCGAATCAGATTATAGGCTAATGCAAGGATTCCCTTTGACAAATAGTCTCCAAACCAGCATCAAACGTGTCTCCATACACCAACTCAGAACTTCCGCAAACTTCCGCCAACGAAACATCGAACTCGCCCAAAGACAACAGATGAATACCGCTGAATTGTCCGGCTCAGACAAAATCACCGAACGCATTTTAGCGAACCTTTACGCATACGAAAATCTAACATTTGACCCAAAAAAGCATGACCCGGAAAGAATGCTCGATATATTGAGAAACGCAGTGCCGAAATCGTTCAATATCGCAGCCTCAGCATGGAACGAATTGCGGACTTTGGGTGACGATCCGAACAACTTGAAAAGTGAAAACGAACACAAAGAATCAATACACCAAACATCAACACGATGGAACGAAATATACATCTCAATACAACACCTGACCGAAAGTTTCATCACAAACAGCCAATCAGAACAACGCCAAATCCCAAACACAGACAAAGTCGAAATGCTGTTTGAGACAATACTAAAATTGATAGAGTCAAATCTCGACGAGAGCAATGCCCTCTTGCATAGAATCTATTCGGAAAATCCTTCCAACCCAAACGCACCATCACGTATTCCGGTAAACAACACGACAAATTTTACAGACATTCCAGCAGGTCTGGAAAACGTCAAAAAAAAGCAACTCAATGTCGAATCTTTTTTGCCGAATCTTTTCACTCACCGCGATTTCAAATCGAATGAAGATCAAATCAGACGCATGATATTGTCGTACAATTACTCGCTCAAATCGCTTCATCGTGAGATTGAGGCGGCGTATATTTCGCTTTATGACAACGGCAGGACGTTGAGGATTTTGCCGATCATTTCGTCGCAAACGTTGCGGGATGTTGACACGGATTATGCGGTGAATCCTTGGGCATCAATGCGATTGGTTTTGAGCGGCGGTGATCTTGCTATCAGGCGTTTTATTGATCCGAATTTTCGCAAAACGAACCTGCGTAAATTGCTCAAACAGACCACACCCCAAGCTGCTGACGATTCCTTGCCCGCAGCAACTGCCGACTCAAACAACACGAATCCCGACGCTGCGGGTACGACTTCCACGCCTTCCGTGTCGGGCATGTTGTCAATTATGTCAAACTCAAACGTTACCACACCGCCGAATGACACGCCGCCGAATAACACGCCGACAAATGACCCGACAGCAAACAACACTGAACCAAAACCGGCAACAGAACCAAGCAAAACGGAAACCAACATCAACAACGCTGAAAAGAATCCAAAAGCCGATTCGAATACGCCAAACGGAACGGAACCAGCCAATATCGGGAAGGATGATGTTGAGAAGAGTGATGTTGAGAAGAGTGGTGTTGGTCAAGAAAATCCGGCAGCCGGTGAAAAAGAAGACAAGATACATGTTAGTATTTTCGATGACAAAGCAGGCAGGACAATTTACGAACGTAAAATTTTCAAGCCGGACTATGTAAACGAATCGGCATCGGAGGTTGTGTTATCGTTTAGATTAAATTTTTTGGAACGGCTTTACGCGATGTTTACTTCACCGAGTCGAGATGATACGGTTGTGAGGTTTCCTCAAATTTGTCTTGACATGCGTCGTGATTTGCGGAGTTGTGCGGAGAAGATTGAGTTATATCGGATTCTGTTTGTTGATGAGGATGATGTGTTGTCTGTTAATATTCTTTCCAAGACATCGTATCCGGTTAGGGATGAGGTTAGGGCGGAGTATTTATATTTTGTGTTTTCGCCATTTTATTGGATGGTTGTGTTGGCGTTTGGGGCGATTTTGTTTGGTTTGTTGTCGATTGCGGCAGCGGTTTTTTGGCGGGAGCTTACGGCAACTGTTAATACGTCTGTGGTCAAAAAAATTAGCGAAGAAGAATCCGCCAAAGAAGCCGGTGACGCAACTGTTGCCGAAATGTCAGGAATAAAATCAGGAGTCAAGTCCGGCGGAAAATCAGGAATTAGAGCGGACGCAAGATCAGGAATCAGATCGGGGGGCAGATCAGGAGTCAGATCGGGAATCAGTTCAGGAGTAAGAGCCGCGAATAAATCAGGCATCACAACAGAAATGCGATCTGAAATACACTCCGGCGATCAAGCCGGACAGGTATCTGGGGTTATTGATGATGCGGATTCTGCATCTGGAGTTTACTTGGATTCCGGTATTGATGCCGGTGTGAATTCGGGCGTTTATGATAGTGCTGTTGGTATGCAATCGCAGATTGACCGAATGTCCGCAAACAAACCGCACGCATGGCAAGAGAACGAGTCGGACTACACTCAATCGACGGAAGAATTGTTGCTTTGGGTGGGTGTTGGATTTCTTTTGTTGGCGATAGTGGTGGCGTTTTGGGGTGGGATGATGCGTGCGTGGATTTCCGGTTGGGCGCCGGTGACGAACATGTACGAGACGGTGATTTTGATGGCGGTATCTGCGGCTGTTTTGGGACTGTGGTATACGCTTTATCCTCTCGTGCAACCGGTGATGTCTTTGGCGTGGCGTTATTCGGCGTTTCCTTCGTTATCGCAAATCAATCAATTCTTTTCCAAGTCACAAGTTCACTCGCAAGGTGGCAATGATGTTGGCGGCGATACGATTATGCGTGAAGCGGCGGAGCATTTTGGCGGTGCGTATATTCCGCAAGGAATGCACGGACAAGGCGGCGCGGCGGAGATGGATGATATTGCGGCGAGTACGACTGCGAACAAAATTGAGAAGGAGAATCGGCTGATATTATCGCGTCAATTATTTTTGGTGTTGCCGCGAGTTTTGTTGATGTTGGTGACGTTCTGTTTTTTGATGTGGGTTTCTTATGGTGAAATGGTTGGCACGTCGGGTTGGTTTGCGAAGATAGCGCATGCGGTTTCGATGTTGGATTTTATTGATCTTGCGGTGGTGTTGGTCAGTATTGGTGCGATAATTTGGGTTGTTCCGCGAGTGATGTTGACGTTGATTTTATTTTTTCCGTTGTTGTTGAGTGCGAATTCTGTTGCGACATCGTTAGGGATTTTTTCGTACAAAGACCCTCAAGTTACGTCGAAGGCGTTTTCGGGTCGGCGCGGCGGTGGCGGGATGATGTCGTTTTTATCCGGTGAAACCGGCGGTGCGGCGATAGGAGATGTGTTGTATGACAACAGTGCGGAAATCTGGATCAAATCGGCTCGGAACAAGATACTTGATCGAAAATTATTTTTGATAGCGGCGGCGTTGATAGTGTTTATTGCCGGATTTTTTGCTTATGGCAACACGTCTCAATTGAATCCGAATTTTAAGCCTTTGACTGCGGTGTTGCGTAGTAATTTTTGGTTGACGGTGCATGTGATAGCGATAATTGTGAGTTATGCGGCGGCGTTTATTGCGTGGAGTATGTCGGTGATTGCGTTGGGGGCGTTGATTTTTGGGAAGTATGAAAATAGAAGGGTCAGGGGCAAGCGTGAGTTTCGGTTGCCGAAAATGTTTGAGATGTTTGTGCCGACGATAGTTCGTCTGATTCAATTTTCGTTGTTGTTTTTAGCGGTTGGGACGATTTTGGGTGCGCGTTGGGCGGATTATTCGTGGGGTAGATTTTGGGGATGGGATCCGAAAGAGGTGTGGGCGTTGATAACTATTTTGTTCTTTGCGTTAATTTTTCATGGCAGAATCGCAATGTTCTATGGTCGGGTGGGGATTGTTGTGGGGGCGTTGTTCTCGTCAATTGCGGTGATAATGACGTGGTATGGTATAAATTTCGTGTTCAAAGGGAGCGTGCATTCCTACGGAGGAGGAGCCGCAAACGCAGCAACAATGTTCCTGATTACGTTTATAACGTTGAATATACTTTGGGGATTAGCTGCCGTCACGCGTTATAGATCAGAAAAAAGCAGTAAATAACACAAGACAAAAATCACGTCATTACTATACGTTTTGTTTGTTTTGTTTAGGACAAACAAAAAGTATTGGATACATTTCTTTGTGTGGTGATTCTAAATCCGGTCGGTCGCATCGGCGTACTCGCCAACAGCAGGATTGTGAAAAATGTTGGTAACGTAAGGTGGGCAACCGACCGCTGGGCGGTTGCGTTTTCGGCGAGCGAAGCAAGACGAAAACAGTGGGGCGGAACACACATCGGTAAAACCAAAACGCCCTACGATAATTGATTGTAAATAACCTTCGCCACAACGGGGCAATAATATCAGACCAAACGGAAGTTTTTAGTTTTCAGTGTCGATTCGTTAGCAACGGGGGCTTGCCCCCTTGCTATACCACACATCTTTCGATATCTTATTTTTTTAGAGAATACGGAATAAACAAAATATGCGAAACAAACGAAATTTTACCATCAACTCTTTTCGTTTATTT
>JAISQS010000280.1 GCA_031274045.1 Planctomycetaceae bacterium
AAACTATTCCACAACAAGTTCGTTACTCTTCTCAATAGCCACTTTGATTTCTTCTGCGCTCATAACGCCGGATGATTTGAAGTTTGCTGTGATTGTTTTTCCGTGCGTTTGATCTAAACCGACCAGAGTTAGACTTCCTTGATCGTCTAACTTGAAGGTGATTTGGATTGGTGCTTTTGCAGGTAGGTTGCCATCGAGCGGGAAAACTGCTTGCCCTAATTCTTCCGAGACCTCAATACCCGCATCCGCTTCGGATTCATTGTTCATAAAAACAACGAGATCAATTTCGTCTGCATCAGGTCCTGCCGTGCCGAAAATTTGACTCCCTTCTGTCGGTACCGGAGTCTGTTTGATTATTAGGTTGCGCACAATCGGTTGCCCGCCTTTCAAAGCGCGTATACCATAACTTTTCGTCGCAACTTTTTTGAACTCGGTTTTACTCGTCGTCTCCAATACATAATCTTCCACTCCGGTTTCCTCTGCGACCTTTTCAATGACTGTCTTCTTTTGTTCATCGGTCAAAGAATTGAAATCACCACCGCCGACAGTCTCTGCTATCTCTTCAATTTTCCCTTTGAGAATGTGTATTTCACCGGCTTTTGCGGCACCTTTGGCAACAGCTTCATCTACGTCAAATTCCACCGGTGTTACGCCGAGTGTTGTTCCGTATCGTTCTGTTATTTTCTCCTTTATTTGGCGCATTCTTGTTGAGCCGCCTACGAGCAGGAACGCGTGAATTTTCGTCACGCCTTTCGTTTTGGCTTCTTCGAGAACTTTATCAGTAAGAGCAAAAGTTTGCCCTAAAAGATCAGCAGTCAACTCGTCAAATTTTTCACGCGGCAACTCAACAACAGCCTTGTCCCCCTCAAAAGAAACTTTTCGCGTAACCTTCTCTTTGTTTGAGAGAGTTTTTTTGTCCGTCTCTGCATTGAATCGTAAATCGTACGCGGTTTCTTGGTCTTCGAGTAGATTTGTGCTGCTGCTTGCTTGCGTCTGAAATTCGGCAGCGTAATGAGTGACAATACGGTCATCCCAATCTTTGCCGCCAAGTTGGTGATTCCCTTCCGTGCAAACGATGCTGATTTCGTTTTTATCAGGATCGTTGCCGATGCTCACAACAGTGACATCGAACGTTCCGCCGCCAAGGTCATACACGATTACGTTCTTCCCTTTGGCATCTTCGTTTAGTCCGTAATTGATGGCGGCGGCAACCGGCTCATCAAGAATTTCAATTACATTCAGACCGGCAATTTCGCCAGCTTGTCTGGTACGTTGCCGTTCCAAATCACCGAAGTAAGCAGGGCAAGTAATCACGACATCAACGACATCGTGTTCGCCGGTCTTCTTCGCATCACCGGCAAGACGCTTCAAAATCAACGCCGAAATCTCTTCCGGTTTATACGTCTTGCCGTCAACAGAAAACGACCACTCTTTGTCGCTCATTTGTCTTTTGACAAAATCGACAACACGATTCGGATCAGTTTTCGCTGATTCTTTTGCAATTTTTCCGACAATAGTATTTCCATCTTCTTCAAAGAAGACGACTGACGGCGTAACGCGGTCATTGTCGGAGTTGGTGATAATTTCCGCTTTGCCGTGTTCGTTGACGAACGCAATAGCGGAATACGTGGTACCGAGATCGATACCATAAACCCGTCTGGGGGTAGTTGACATAACTGTAACTTTCTTTGGTTAAAGGTTAAGACTCTTTTATTGTTTCTTGTTGATAGCTCAAATCGTTATGGTTTTGAGCATGGCTTGGACAAAAACAACACCGGAGGTGTTGAATATTGATAACCCCGTGCAAACGGAGTGCAGCACGGGGATACAACGATTCCGAACACGCACGAACCCCGTAGGGGTTCAACTATACCGATTGATTCTAAAGCTCGCGTAGACGATGTATTAAAGCGTGTGATTCACGCTACGAAATTTTCTCGTTTGAGTTGAACCCCCTACGGGGTTCGATCCACACGCACACGTGTAGCCCCGTGCTGCGCTCCGCTTGCACGGGGTTATCGAAATTCAACCTCTACGAGGTTGCCTTAGTCCAAGCCGAATGCGCAAAACAAAATGTTCAACGCTCCAACATAAAAATATAAAAGAGCCAAGGTTAAAGGATTGTTAAAAAGGGACATCACGTCTGCTTTTGATCGAATGTATAAACTTCGACCATCTCAGGACGTAACACAAAACCATCATCAGTTTCGTAACCCGGACGCACCGACCTCACGACCAATCTATGCAGATTTGAGTCATCAGTCGAAATCGTTTTTAAGGAACGTTGGCGTTTAGGATCGAAAGAAGAATTAGGTTCACAACGGTAATTGACTACATCGAATTTATTGAGCAAAACATTTTGAAAATCATTCACAATCTCACGATAAGAACTAAGAAGCTTCTTATAATTCTCCTCAGAAAATGCGACATTATCAAAATGTGCAATTTGCTTCGACGCGTCGTCAATCTGCTCTATCACCGAAAGAATCAATAAATGTCGGGACTTTTTTAAAAGTCCTTCTTTGAAGGTTTGATTCTCGTTGTATAGTTTGTCGATTTGATTCTGTTTTGCGGCATCGTATTTGAGTTTCGTCTCAAAATCTTTTGCAAGTTGATTGAGCAGATTATGTATCTCGCTCAATACCGGATCGGGTTGAGGCGAACTTTCCGGAGGCTCCGTCTTGTCCAACTCAACATGTTCGTCCGATTCGTCGGCAGAACAATTATTCGAGTCCGCATTGGAAATAACAGGTTGTTCTTCATTCTCCTGTTTGTCAGGATCAAGTTCTGTTGTTGACATAGTTAAATTTAAGTTTTTTGGAACGGGTAAATTGGTTAAAACTTTTTTTCATTTCTGTGTTTTATCGATTTGAAAAACAATAAACACACTCACGACTAGCAAACAAACAATTAAGCAACACAAAATTGCAATAACAAGTTGATTCGTAAAAAATTCATACATCGGATTTCTCCCAAAACTGAATTAATTGGTAACTGTTCACGGATTTTTTTAGCACGCAGATAACACAGATTGTCATGATTTTCACAAATTTTTTCTTTCATTATCAAAATACCTTTCGTAATATATCAGCGAAATATCCGCTTTAATCAACAACCTTATTTATAACTTTATTTTTCCTAACAAAACAACATTAGCAGCCATTCATAATTCACAGTTCATAATGCACAATGATCATTGTGCATTGCAGCAAACCGTAGGTTTGCAACGCTCGGTAGAAAATGAAGTTCCCACACACGAGCATTCCGTAGGAATGCCACCATTGGGCAAGTCACGGGGTTGCATTCCTACGGAATGCGAAGACTCGG
>JAISQS010000285.1 GCA_031274045.1 Planctomycetaceae bacterium
CGTAGGGCGTTGCCCTACGCTATGATATTTTGCCCTTTCAGGGCGTTGATACATTGCATTGATACAGCGCTTGATAAAAGGCACGATGTAAAAGCCCCACAAAAAACGAAATAATCAGTAATTTTCAACAAATTCAACGAAAGGAGATTTATATGCGAGAGACATTGAATCGAAAAATAGTTTACTTGGTGCTGATTCTTATTCTTGCGGTTTTGCTTTATTGGATGGGGCGTCCGGCAAAATTTATCCGCGACGCTAACGGCGAGTTGCGTCCCGGCGCGGGCGGAGTGCTTGCACAACTGCGTGAGAAAGAAGGATTGACGGAATCGCGAATCGGTGCGGTTGATCCTGCCGGTAGTACAATTAAACTTGCAACGTTCGGGTTGCGCGGTGTTGCTATCACGGTTCTTTGGCATCACTTACAAGAATACCAAAAACGACTGGATTGGAATAACGTTATCGTTACCGCCAAACAACTGGTCTTTCTTGAACCGCACATAACAAAGTTCTGGGACTTTCTGGGTTGGAATCTTGCATACAACGCTTCGTCCGAATTCGACGATTACCGCGACCGATACCGTTGGGTGATCAATGGAGTAGAGTTTTTGATCGAAGGTACAGAGAACAATAAACGCGCGCCGAAATTATTCAAAACAACCGGAATGACCATCTCAAATAAAATCGGCGGAGACGCATCCGACGAACGAGAACAATACAGACGACTCTTCAGAGAAGATGACGCATTCGGCGAATTTGCAGGACGACACGGTTACACGATGCCATTGCTCCCCTCCGACCGCGATAATTGGAAAGTCGGACTTCATTGGTTAAAACGCGGCGAACATCTCGTCCTATTTGAAAAATGCAGCATCGGCAAAGAATCAGAATTCATGTTTTGCATGCACTCACGATTCAACTATTTCAACTACGCAAAATGGAAACGCCGCGAGGGAGACTTCTCGCAAGCCGCTTTTGACGCATGGCACGAAGCCGGCGAAGAGTGGAGAAAATTTGGACAACTACTATTAAATACAGCCTTGCCCAAAGACCGCTCCGCAATCTTAAAAGACGGTGCCGAAGTATTTTTTGCAAAACTGGAAACATCTGACATCATGCGAAAAGAACGGCAAGAAAAACTGGACGAACTCGATAAACTCGTTCCGAATTTTGTCAAAAACCTCTGCATCGAAAGATGGAAACAACTAGCCGAAAAACCCGGTCAACAAGGCTCACTCATCAAACAACTCGAAGACGCATTCGAACCGAAAATAAAATTCGACGCGAACGATTTCGGCGAACTAAAAACTATACGTAAATGGCTCGACGAAAACGAACCGGATTGGCGAACAAAATTACAAGAAGATTTGAACAAGAGATACACCGCTGAAGAACTGGAAATCAAAAAAATTCCCGGACTATTGAGAGACGAAGCAAACAACGCAATTGTCAGTAAAGCCGACGGCGCAATCGGCGAAATTCAATCACTCGCAATGTCACTAATCCGTGTTGATCCGAAGTTTGTTGCACAAGAAATGAAGGAACGCGACGACATCTCGCTCGACAAAAAAAACCGCGCAAGCGAAATCGCTGAATGGTTCGCTCAATACCCCGAACTTGTGCGGAACTCTGATTTTTATAGAGAGATTTTGAATTACGAATTTCGTTTCCGCGAGGTGGCGGTTGAGAGTACGGTTGAAGTCAATGACGCGCGGCGGCTGCGATACGAAGGACGAATCGCATATTACGCAGGCGAAAGACAAAAAGCCGCGAACTTGTGGTACGACGCAATGCAAAAATGGGAAGATATGTTGAACAAAGAAGGATTCGAAGATATCCCAAAAAACTTTTCCTTCGTGCGCGATATTACAGAAATATTCGATCCGATGGTAACTATCCTCGATAACGTCAACCAAATCTTTCGTCCGAAATTCGCATTGCAAGGTTTGATCCGCTCAAGAATCGGAACGGATAACGACACTCAAGGAATCGTTAGCTCTTTGGAATACGCGAAAAAAACATTCGACAAAGGCGACTTCCCAAAAGCAGAATCATTTGCTCAAATCATCAGTAACCGCATTGCCGGTCTGAATGAATCACACAAATTTATGAAGTTGGCTCCGCTGCCCGAAATCCGAGACGGCGCGATTCTGGCGAATGCTATTTACATCGAATCCATTTTGAAGCAGAACAAAAGTGTTCCTGATAACTTGCCGCTCCGTAGCTTTATTGAGTTGATGATCAAACATGATCAAGATGTTGAGAACGCGATCAAATTGAATCAGGAAGCATTGACGAAACTTGCCGACGAAAAACCGGCGGAAGAAATAAATGCCGCGTTTAATAATGCCATCGAATCATGGAAATCGATCTTACAAAAATATCCGCTGATCAAAATCGATCCGACTCACGAAATTCATATCGAGTTGATACGGTTGACGGAAAAATATGTTGAGTCCTTGAAAAAGCAAGGTCAAACGATTCCAAACGACTCACCGTTAAAGATATTTTTGAAAGGCACGTAATAGTATATATGACAAAACCGGCACGGCTGCAAGTGTAAACGGCGCGATCCGAAATTGAAATTGTCTCCGGTATACGATATATATCGGAGACAGTTTTGAGATAGTTCTGATTTGAATTGCCAAGTTGTCCGATAGCGCGGCGAACGAATGTTATTTGGTAAAGTTACAGTGAGGTTGATGGCTGTGGTTGTGTTGGTTTTGGTATATGCCAAAAAAACTTGAGGTAAAATTTGATTAAAATGCTTAAACAATCTGTGAATGAAATTGAGAATGTGTTGCCGGCGCGTAGTTTATCTGATCATGGTCGGCATTTTCCGTGTGGGGTTCGGGTTGGTCGAACGTCTTATGGTTTTGGCGTATTTGCTTATGCGTTTATTCCGCAAGGAACGCCGATAGCAAAAGTGCCGGGCAAAATAATAGTTGATCCCGATTATTCGAGTGAGTATTGTATAGGTGCAGGTGAGGGGAAGGTTCTTGAGCCTGCGCCGCCGTTTTGTTATTTGAATCATTCTTGTGAGCCGAATTGTTTGCTGACTCAATATGTGCGTGATGGTGAGGAGACGGATGGTGAGGCTTTGGATGTTGGCAATCTTGCGACAGAAGATATCCGGTCGAGTGCTGACGATGAAGATGATGAGTATGAAGATGAATCTGATTTGTGTTCTTGTTCGGATGGAGTTGAGTTATCGGATGAGTATGATGATGAATGTTACTTTGGCGATGGTAGTGCAAGTGACGGCAACGCGGCGGAATTTTCCGATGCCGACGCTGATGACGATGAAGACAAAATTGACGAAACGGATGATGGCGCAGATGAAATCGGATACGAGCCGGAGTTTGATGATGATGTTGATGCGGAGATATGGGTTGAGACGTTGCGGGATATTTTGCCCGGCGAACAATTGACAATAGACTACGCGTGGCCTGCGGATAAAGCCGCTAAATGTCAATGCGGCAGCCCAAAATGTCGCGGATGGATTGTCGCCGCAGATGAAATCGACTTACTGCCGAAACGAAAATAAGTAGCAAAATCATCTTGCTTTTTTTAGATACATTGAAATTTCCTGATTATTTCGTTTTTTGTGGGGCTTTTACATCGTGCCTTTTATCAAGCACTGTATCAATGCAATGTATCAACGCCCTGAAAGGGCAAAATATCATAGCGTAGGGCAACGC
>JAISQS010000295.1 GCA_031274045.1 Planctomycetaceae bacterium
TAGGGCGTTGCCCTACGCTATGATATTTTGCCCTTTCAGGGCGTTGATACATTGTATTGATACAGTGCTTGATAAAAGGCACGATGTAAATGCCCCACAAAATCTGAAATAATCAGAAACAATTCTGACAGATAGTCAATCGAACTTTTTGCCGAAAAATACCATCTCGATTTTATACGCAATACAAAATGTATCTCGTTGAAAACCAAAAAGCCGACATTTTTTCTCATCAACACGAAAATATAGCGGTATAATAAAATTTTCGGATTATTCTGATTTTTCTAAATATTCGGATTATAAGATGCCGATAACTGATTCAACTGGGGATTCAGACAATATACTCAACACATCACAAATTCCATTGTTGATTGATTATGAGCGGTAAAAATAAGCCCGCCAACGTAAACGAAATCCGAAACACAAGCAACGATAAAATACGCGGAATAATTTTCGGATTTGCCAAGAATGAATGTTCAATAGTTGTGTGTGATTGTCTGTTTTTGTGGAGTCAAATTAACAAGTTTTTTCGGCTTTCGGGTCGAAGTTTAGGTGTAGCAATGAAACGAATATTTTGTATATTGTCGGTGATGTTGTTTGCGGTTTCGACGATTGGTTGTGCGTGTCCCAATGGGGGGTTACGTAATCCGTGTTTATCGCCTTTTGGTTTGTGTGGTTATGGGTCGCGTGGAGTGGTTGATTATGTTGATGGTGGTGTTGATCATGCGGCTGCTTGTGGTGGTTCTTGTGAGCATGTGGTTTGCGAGTCTTCGCCGTGCGAGCAAGTTGTTTGCGATCCGTGTTCGGTTCCGGTTTATCGGAGTCATGCTTCTTGCGGTCGGGTTGGTTGCAGAACCGGCAATCCTTGTGCGGATTGTCTTTTGCAAGTTGTTGACGGGGTGCGTGTAGTTGGTGAGACTGCGCTTGCGGCGGCGGCTACTCCGTTCCTTGTTGTTGGCAATGTTCTTTGTTCCGCGTCGCGAGGCGGCGGTGAGATTTTCCCAAATTGCGGTTGCAGCAATGAAATCTATTACGGAGACAATTGTTATCAGACGCATGATTTTGTTGATCCGTGCAGCGTTCCCGCGTGCGGACAAGTCGGGACAACTTGCGCAAATTGCTCCGGCACTATTCAAGACGGCATCCAATTTGAAAACCAAACCCCAAGCTCACCAACTCCAACATCAGTGAAAAAACAACAGATTTTGTCCCAACCAAAACGAATAGAAACATCAACAGGACGAGCCGTGACTGTTGTCCCGCGACAACAACAAGTCATAAAACAAGCATCCGCCATAACACAACAAAGAACCACACAACCCGTCACCTTCGTAAGCCCAAAATAAAGAAAAAAAAGAAAGAGATAAAGTACAACCGTTATAGTTAAATTGTACTGTGTGAGGTTTTGAAATTTTTGTTTTGGTCAACTCGTCTCGTTGGGGCGGGGCGAGTGGGCTGTGGACATTGATTCTGAACCTTGCGCGGTATGATTTTTTTTATTGAGATTGTTTTTCTTTGTGGTTCTTTTATATTTTCTTGTTGATCTGTTGAATTGGCAATGAAATAATTTCACGGTAAATAATTGCTTTGTATCGCGGCGGAAAAACGATCAACATTATCCAAAATTATTCAAACCGACCCGCAACCGTTTATCGACATCTTCCCTCATTGATAGCTGAGGAGTTTAGTCGGTCGGTATCTTTTATTTGTTCTTGTGATTCTTGGTAATCGACGAATGCTTTTTGGGCTAATTTTTGTCCCCAGATTGTTGGGTATTTTCCGGTGATGCAGGCTTGGCAGAGTTGATTTTCGTTTAGTCCGATTGCGCGTGGAATTGATTCGGCGGGCAAATACCGCAATGAATCAGCACCTAAATCTGCCGCCATCTTCTTCTCAATATCGCGAGTCAACTTCCAATTCTCCCGCGATTTTTTGCACATATATTGTGGGACGAATAGTTCGCTGTATGTTGACATATCTATTCCGTAAAAACATGGTCCGATAATCGGAGGGCAAGCCGTCCTGACATGCAACTCCTTCACATGTCCCAAATCACGGATTCTTTGCAACAAAACACGCATTGTCGTAGACCGCACTATCGAATCCTCCACCAAAAAAACTTTTTTGCCCTCAAGCACCTCTCTCAACGGCGTGTATTTTGTCTGTGCTTTTTTCCATCTGAACTCGCCACCCTCAATAAACGTTCTGCCGCTGTAACGATTCCGAATCAGCCCCTCCAAACTCGGTATCCCCAGCCGATACGCCATCGCGTCTGCGGCGGCTTTGCTCGTATCCGGCACCGGAACAACAATCGTATCCTCATCAATAATCACGTCATTACTCTCCAGCTCTTGTCTTGCCAATTCCTCGCCTAGATTTTTTCGGGCAAGATAAACGCTTCGACCATCGAGTGTGCTTGCGACATTGGCGAAATAGACCCACTCAAAAAAGCAATGCGCTGGCAACATTGTCTCCGCGAATCGCTCAAACCGAATGCCGTTTTCGTTGACGAGTATGATTTGCCCCGGCTCAACATTCTTTACGCTTTCGGCAGAGAAACCAAGATTAAACAGAGCGACGCTTTCACTTGCCGCCGCAAAAAGCGACCCCTCCAACGCATAACAGAGCGGCTTCATCCCAAGCGGATCACGCGCAACAAACATATCACCGACCGCGTTGAGAAAAACGATACTGTAAGCACCGTCAAAAAGTTTTGCAACAGACCTGCAAAGTGACGACAAATCCGGCTCTTCTTGCGGCGACAACGCGGCACACAAATAATGCATAATCACTTCCGTATCGGTTTCACGCGCGAGGTAAGTATTCCCGTCGCTTAGCAGGTCTTCTTTGAGACTGTCGTAGTTTGCGAGGTGTCCGTTGAACGCGAAGCTGAACCATTTATGTTTCTTGATATGGTGTCTTTCAAAAGGTTGAGCGTAACTTCGGTCGTCTCTGCCGCAGGTTGCGTAACGTACATGACCGATTGCCGCGCGACCGGAATATTCCCGCAAAATATCCGTGAATCGTGAACGTTTTGTAAAATTGAACACTTCGGACACGGAGCCGATTTCTTTGTAGGTATCGATCAATTGCCTTCGGAAGGGGGAGTATGTTGTGAAACCGGCTGCGAGCTGCCCGCGATTTTGCAAATCGAGCAACATACGCGGCACCAACGACGAAACATCCTCACGCCCCTGCGCCGTACAAAGCGGCGATGTCTCTCCAACAGACAAATGATAAATTGCCGCCACTCCGCATTCTTCATTGAGTTCACTCATATAATTTATTTATAAATTAAACAAAAACAACTTATACCAAATCCATACC
>JAISQS010000305.1 GCA_031274045.1 Planctomycetaceae bacterium
GCCAAACGATTATTAAGCCGTTCATCGCCCAAATCCAACGCCCCCAACTCCTCATCAACCCATTCCATTGACATATTGATTCCTTTCAATATTTTTTCAAAAAAATAAAATAATCCCCCCAAACCACCACTACAATCAATCTCGCGCATTCTACAAATTCTCGCGCATTCTACAAATTTTCACAAACCTGATCAATACCAAAAAAAGATGTGTGGTATAACAAGGCGGGATACCCGCGTTCCAGTCCTTCGCCGCTTCGCGGCAATTGTCGGTTGCCCACCTTACATTTACCAACACGTTTTGGCGTTCAGTTCAAACTTTTTTGGTGCTATTACGCACAAAGGCGGGCGGGACGCCCGCGTTCCAGTCCGCCGCCGCTACGCGGCAATTGTCGGCTACGCCCCCGTAACCGCCCGGCGGTCGGTTGGCTACCTTGATCACGCTAGAATTTTTTGGCGTTCCGTTTTTTCTCGTTTGGTTTCTTGACGCAAAGTAGGGCGGGGGGCAAGAATAACAATCTGTATTTGGATAGAGTGTGAGGTATATTAGTTGACCTTGACGATATTATTATGGTTTGTATACTTATCGCTCGTTTTTTTGGGTGGTGTTTTGTTGCGGGTAGTTTAATTTATTTTTTGGGTGTCGAGTTGTCGGGAGTCCGGTTAGGCTGTTTTTTTGTGCCGGCGAAGCCTACTGAAATGCTGGATTTGGTGTAACCATTTATTGTATATTTCAATTGACTGATGCAAGAAGTTGATGATGCTTATTGTCTTATTTCCGACGACCTGAACGCTATGGAGCAATTGGCGTCGCAACTCCTTTCAGACATTAATCCGTTTGTTGATGAAGTGGTGCGTTACAGTTTGCGGCTTGGCGGCAAGCGGTTGCGTCCCGCTCTTCTTTTTTTGACGGCGCGGGCAATCGGTGAAGTTACCGAAAATCATATCCGCGCTGCCGCAGCAATTGAGTTGATTCACACGGCAACTTTGATACACGACGACATTCTCGACGGCGCGAGTATTCGCCGACATCTTGCCACAATTAACGTACAATGGAACTCACACGTCGCTGTTCTCGCCGGTGATATTCTTTTGACAAAAGCAATGGAATTGCTGACCCAAAGCACAGATATTCACGGATTCCATCGCATCACAATCGCGTGCAGGCAAACCTGCGAAGGCGAACTCTGGCAAATCGGAACTATCGGCAACTTCAACATCTCACAAGAAGCGTACATGAATATTATCTCGCGGAAAACCGCACCGTTTCTGGCGTGCAGCACCGAACTCGGCGCGTACTACGCAGGCTGCGATAAAAAGTGCATCGAACATTTCAGATATTTTGGACAACAACTCGGAATCGCATTTCAAATGATAGACGACGTACTCGACCTCACCGGAAAACAAGACACAACCGGTAAAACTTTGCGGACAGATATATTAAATCGCAAACCTACATTGCCGCTGATCCTCTACATCCAAAAAGCATCAAAATCAGAAATCAACGATGTCATGATTCGCTTGAACGGCAGCCTCGACGAAGCGGCAGCAGAATGGATCGCAAACCGCGTCCGAAACTCAGATGTTGTCAAAGATATTCAAAAGCTCGCCGAATCTTTGATCGATACCGCCATCGAATCAATCACTCACAAAACTCACACCATCCCCGCAATTGCAGGATTGACAGCTATTGCAAAATTTATTACAACGCGGAAAAATTGAGATTCGCAAAATCTGCCGACTTACTGCTATTTCGTTGCGCTAATTCAATTTCACCAAAATTGCAATCTTGATAAATATACGCAAACTCATGCCGAACAAGCTCTAATGACGCTAAAAAAGTTCCGATGAGAGTTGTTTTATGTTGTCCGGCTAGTAGAAGTTGTCTGAAAGAAACGCGTTCTTCTGCTCGTAATCTTTGGTGTATTCTTTTCATGTGTGTTGAAATCGGCGTGTCATCATAAACAACCTCATGCTTTCCCTTCGGCGAATTTTCACGCAAAATACGACCAAACGCACTGACGATATCCCAAAGTTCCACCTCCTTAATCGGCTCCTCCGTCATGTTACGCGGACGCGGCGGCAAATCATTCGCAAGACGCGGAAAACGAAGTTGCCAACGTTCACTCATCGCCTCAAGATTATTAGCCGCATCACAAAACTTCTTATACTCAAGCAATTGACCAACAAGTGCCTTGCGAGGATCCTCAAACTCCTCCGCAACACTCTCCTCACCGGGCAAAACCTCAAAAGATTTTATCTCAATAAGCGTACTGGCAAACGACAAAAAATCGACCGCCAAATTAACATCTATCACCTCCAAAATCGAAAGATAATCAAGATACTGATCCATAATCAAAGATAACCGAACATCCAAAATGTCTATCTCATTCTTCCGAACCAAATAAAGCAATAAATCTATCGGTCCTTGATATATGGACAATTTAGCGTTAAACATTTTTTGACCTTTGTGAAATAAACTAATTATGATTTTTTTTACAATAAATCGAATCCGGCATTGACCCGACACGCTACTTTTTCAAACTCAATATCATCTCAACCTCACCAATAGTCATGTTCATATTTTGTGCGATTTGTTTCGTGTTGTAGCCGTAATTTGCGAGCATTTCGATCTGTTTTTTTTGAGGGATATTTGTGTTATCTGCGGATTCGTTGAAGAGGGATTCTATCGGCAAACCAACCGTTCGGTTTTGTTCTTGTTTAGCTTCTTTGGTGTTCGTCGAGTTACTTTTTTCATTGTCAATATTGTTGCCGGGAAATCGAGGCGAACTCAAATGAGGCAAGTTTACGTTTTTTTGCGAGTTAATCGAGTTACTATTTTCTGACTGTTTTTTTGCGAGTTGCGAGTCGTCAAATTGATGAATATTGTCAACCGCCTTCAATATCGTTACGTCTTTTGCTTTGCCGAATTCATCTATCTTGTCCTGAAAATCATTTATCTCCGTTTCAAGTTCACTCAAATAATCAATAAATTTTTCAGGTTTTTGTTCGGTATTTTCTGGTGCTGTTTTTTCGTTGCTCACCAATGTTTCGGTGTTATTGAGTTGTTGTTGGTTTTGTGATTCAGGTTTGTGATTTGTTTCGATTGTGTTTCGGTGTGATTTTTTTTGGTCATTATTTTTTTTGGAGTTGATATTTTCAGTGAGTTGTTCAAAATGTTCGATGAGGAGTTCGAGTCTGTTTGCGGCTCTTGTTGCTTCGAGAGTTAGAGTTTCAATTGCGACCATTTTTGAGTCGATTTGCCCGATGATTTGTCGTCCGATTGTGAAAATTTCGGCTTCCCATTTTGCGATTTGCCCTTGTGGGATTGTTCCGGTGAATTTATCTTGTGGGGGTGGTGCGATTGGGACGCGGTTTAGTTCCGGCGTTCCAGGTTTTTGACGTTGTTCTTCGCCTTTTTGTTTTTGTCTTCTGCGTTCTTCTTCTTGTGCTGCGCTGATGGCGGCGAGTTGATTTTTTTGGCGTTCTGATTCCTGACGGTATCGTTTGCGCAATTGAAGAACCGAAACGATAATCACGATAAGACCAAGCGCAAACATGTACAATGAAAAATTATCCATAAATATGTCAAGAACAGTTTATCTTTTTAGCTTGCCATGTTGACAAAAACTCAATCCAACACGACAGACCATAATATATACGTCAAAAAAATTACCACCAAACCAGCTTCGCCGTATTTGACATAAAACAAAACTACCCGAAGCCGCCAATCAAAATCTTAAACACACCTCGCCCAATACAGACACAAACACACCTCACTTTGCGAAGAGTACAAATTTT
>JAISQS010000353.1 GCA_031274045.1 Planctomycetaceae bacterium
CTATTGTCGGCTACGCCGACGGGTGGGGGGGTTGGAATATCAACACGTTTCCCGCTCCTTCGGGACGAGGGCAAGCCTCGCCCCTACAACGTCAACGTTTTTTTGGTTTTGCCGATGCGTCTTGGCGATCCCGCTGTGTCTAAATTATTCCAAAAAAATCTAAATTTAGTTCAAGTTCTTCATAAACCGGTACGATTCTGGTTTAGTCATTATAATCGGTACAATCGATACAATTTGACAACTGGTAGGATTATTCAACAGGAAGTGAAGGTGTGGGAGAATATTTCAAATTTCCGTAAATTTTTTGAATTTTGGTTATGGGACGGGTGTGTTTGTTTTGTTATTTATTTTGAGTTTGGGTGGGGTTTTATGATGCGTTTGTTATGTTTTTTTGTTTTTATATTTTGTTTGATTCGCTGTGATTTTTTTGTTTTTGGTGCGGTTTTGCGGGTTGAGAATGTTGTTCGGGTGAAGGGTCAGGAGGGTACGGTGATTCAGGGTTTTGGGATTGTGACTGGTCTTAGCGGGACTGGTGATGATCTTAAGAGTTTTAGTCCGACTGCGAAATCGATATTGCAGATGTTGACTCGTTCCGGTTTGCCTGAGGGTGATGTGAAGTCGATTTCTTCGTCTCGTAATTGTGCGTTGGTTGAGGTATCGGTGACGATTCCGGCGACGGGAGCGCGGAGTGGTGATTATCTTGATTGTGCGGTGAGTTCGGCGGGCAATGCGAAGAGTTTGCGTGGTGGTCGATTGAGTCAAATGAAGTTGTTTGGACCGATTCCGCTTGCGCCGGATGAGATGCCGATTTTGGGGATGGCGTGGGGTAATATTGTTGAAGACCCAAATAAGCCGAACAACGCGGTGATTACTCGCGGTTGCAGGTTGACCGCAGATTTCAACAATCCGTACATTCAAGACGGATGTGTAACTCTTGTCCTGAAACCGGAACACGCAAACATGCGAATGGCGTTCAACATCGCTTCAAGCATAAACAACGAATTCAGAGAACAAAACAGAGACATCGCGCAGGCAATAGACGGAAGTTATATCGTGGTAAGGTTGCCGAAGGAAAACAACGGAAACCCGATGAAATTTATGGATCAATTGTTGGCGGCGGAGGTATTGGTTAATATTCCGATGCAGCCGCAGGTGTTGATTGATGAGAAGACGGGAACGATAGTTATTGATGAGGATGTTACGGTTAAGCCTGTTGTAATTTCGCACAAAAATATTGATGTAGAAATAAGACCGCCCGTACTGCCGCCAGCACAAGAAATTAACCCGCAACAATTCGTCGATGTCGATACCGAAACAAAAAACAGACAATTCAACGGAGAAGCCGTAACAAACACAAAACTAAAAGCATTGCAGGCTTCTTTGGACGCGTTGAGAGTCTCTTCGCAAGATATGATCGAAATCATAAAAACATTGCACGAAAACCGCGCCATCATCGGCGAAGTAAAATACAAATAAACAACCATTACATTCCGTTAGGAATGTATCGCTCGGTAGAAAATGAAGTCCCCCCCCGAGTCTTCGCATTCCGTAGGAATGCAACCCCGTGACTTGCCCAATGGCGGCATTTGCGTAATTCGGAATGCGGAATGCGGAATTAGGAGCAATATCTTTAATTCCGAATTCCGAATTCATAATTACAAGAAGTTTTTGTAAAAAAATAAGGTTTGTTTTATTACAGCTTTGAGGCATTTCGCTGATATATTACAAAGGAAGAACCAATGAATATGATTGATTCGGTCAAATTATTGCAGCCTGTGAGTTCGGTTGCGCGGCGGGATTTAGCGGATGTTGCGTCAAATAAGTTGCGGGGTGTTGCTAATGAGTTTATGAGTACGGCGGATGTTGTTGAGATAGACTCGCAAAAGAAACAGGCGAACACATACCAACCTCCGCCGAAAATAGTTTCCGTTGCGCAAAATAAAACTTTGACAGACAACAAACAAACGGACAATAAACAGACAGACAACAACAACACAAGCAAAACAATATTGAAAGATGACGAGCGCGAGTTCAGAGAACTGTTTCACAAATTCACCGGACAAGTTTTGTTTGGCGAAATGCTAAAAAGAATGAGAGCAACACAAGAAAAAAATCCATACTTTCACGGCGGACGCGCCGAAGAAATTTTCCAAGACGAACTAGACAACAAACTCGTCGAACAACTAACAAAATCCACAACAAAAAATCTGTCAGAACCAATGTACAACCAATTCAAAAGACTACAAAAAAAATCCTGACCATTACAAATCACGTTAGCGGCGAGGGTTTGTCATCAGGAAGTTTGGTTTGTATTTAGCACGCAGATAACGCAGATTTTATGGATTTACGCAGATAGAAATTAAATAAAATCTGTGAATATCCAAAAAATCTGCGTCATCAGCGTGCTAAAAAAAACCAGAAACAAGCAAAAACAATAAAAATATCAAAACCAAATCAACAAACAAAACAAAAAATCATGACTCATTCAATAATCCCAATAAAAAAATTATTCACAATACTGGCAGTTGCCGCTACCTTCGTCCTCGCGAATTACGCATACGAAAATTATACGTTTGGA
>JAISQS010000363.1 GCA_031274045.1 Planctomycetaceae bacterium
AAACGCATCGGCAAAACCAAAATGCCCAAACGTTTGGCGTGTTGGTGAACCGATGTTTTTTTCCGCCCCCGATTGTCGGCGTTGCCGACAACGTAAGGTAGCCAACCGACCGCTGGGCGGTTGTGTTTTCGACGAGCGAAGCAAGACGAAAACAGAGGGGGCGGAAAACGTGTTGGTATTCCAAATTGCCCAAAACGTAGGGCGTTTTGGTTTTACCGGTGCGTTTTGGCGATCCAGTTGTCGGCTTGCGCCGACGAGTAAGGTAGCCAACCGACCGCTGGGCGGTTGTGTTTTCGGCGAGCGGAGCAAGCCGAAAACAGCGGGGGCGGAAAACGTGTTGATATACCAAATTGCCCAACACGTTTGGCGTTTTGGGCGTTTTGGTTTTACCGATGCGTTTTCCGCCCCCGTTGTCGGCGAGTACGCCGACGTAACCGCCCGGCGGTCGGTTGCCCACCTTACGTTGCCAATGCGTGTTCCGCCCCGCTGTTTTCGGCTTGCTCCGCTTGCCGAAAACGTAACCGCCCAGCGGTCGGTTACCCACCTTACGTTTACCCACCTTACGTTTACCCACCTTACGTTTGCCCACCTTACGTTGCCAATGCGTCTTCCGCCCCTTTGGGGACGAGGGCAAGACTCGCCCCTACAACGTCAACATTTTTTGGTTTTGGGCGATAGAAATTCCGGTGCGTGTGGCGATCCAGTTGTCGGCTTGCGCCGACGTAACCGCCTGGCAGTCGGTTACCCACCTTACGTTTGCCGACACGTTTTGGCGTTCCTTCCAAACTCGTTCGGTTTCCTAACGCACAGAGGCGGGCGGGACGCCCGCGTTCCAGTCCGCCGCCGCTTCGCGGCGAACTGTTGTCGGCTACGCCGATGTAGGGCGTTTGGGTTTTGCCAATGCGTGTTCCGCCCCGCTGTTTTCGGCTTGCTCCGCTCGCCGAAAACGTAACCGCCCGGCGGTCGGTTACCCACCTTACGTTGGCGGTGCGTGTGGCGATCCCGTTGTCGGCTTGCGCCGACGCAACCGCCTGGCAGTCGGTTGCCTACCTTACGATCACCAACACATAAACCGCCACACTTCGTCGGTAGCAAGCTACCGTCGCTAACGTCACGCGAATGCGTTGATGACTTGTGTGGTATGACAAGGGCGGGATGTTCGCGTTTGGGATGTGTTCTTATTGGGGGCGTGTTGTATTGTTTTTTTTAGGGGGTATATTTAGACTGCTTTGATACGAGCTTTTGTTTAAATTTGACAAATCCACTCCACAAAATATTTCAAAAAACCACATCCAAATACAAACCAACAAACAATAACCAATAACCAAACAAATAATTCACATGACAGATTCAAACAACCCCCCAAAGTATAACAGAGCAAGACAACCCAAAAATAAAACAGATATTCTTGAATCATTAGCCCAAAATTGGGAACCGGTTTGGGTAGGAATAGTCGACGAAATCAAAACCGAAGTATACCACCTACAACACATCCAAACCGGCGCAGATTTAATATACTTCTCCAACGAAGACGACAACAAAGTATTCAGCATCAGCTTTCGCACCCCACCAGCCGACAACACCGGCATCGCCCACATATTAGAACACTCCGTACTCTGCGGCTCCGAAAAATTCCCCACCAAAGAACCATTCATAGAACTACTAAAAGGCTCCCTCCAAACATTTCTAAACGCCTTCACCTCCGAAGACAGAACCGTCTACCCCGTCGCAAGCAGGAACAATAAAGACTTCCTCAACCTAATCAACGTATACCTCGACGCCGTCTTCTTTCCAAACGCCATAAAAATACCCGAAATACTCATGCAAGAAGGTTGGCACTACGAACTCGACGAAAACAATAACCTAAATTACAACGGAATCGTCTACAACGAAATGAAAGGTGTCTACTCCGCACCACAAAACATCCTCTACCAAACAATCCAAAAAGCATTGTACCCAGACTCCACCTACAAATTCGATGCCGGAGGAGACCCAAACGAAATCATAAACATCAACCACGAATCATTCGTAAACTTTCACAAAAAATACTACCACCCAAGCAACTCCTTGATCTACTTCTACGGAAACGGAAATATCAAAGAACACCTTAACTACATACACAACGAATACTTGTCCAAATTCAAAAAACAAATAATTGATACCCAAATCCAAGAACAACCACCCCTCACAACTCCAGTCGATGTCACCGAATACTACTCCGTCGATCCCACCGAATCCACCGACGCGAAGACATTTTTGAGCTTGAATTATTTGGTTCGCTCCGCTATCAACAATCCGGTACGTGCGTGTGCGTTGGAGTTGTTGACATACTTATTGGTCGGCAGCGAAGGGGGGCCGTTGAAGAGGGCATTGCTCGACGCTGGAATCGGACTCGATGTCAGTTGCACCATCGACAACTCAATCAAACAACCCTACTTGTCTTTAATTGTCCACAACGCCGACCCCGAAAAGAAACAACTGTTCATCGACACCGTAAACAAATCTCTACAACGCCTCATCAGAGACGGTTTTAGCGGCGAACTGACCAACGGTGCCATCAACCGCACCGAATTCTCACTCCGCGAATTTCAAGTACCCGGATTCCCAAAAGGTCTCGCCCTAAATATGAATATGCTGGAATCATGGACTTACGGCGGCGACCCAATCCCACCCCTCAAATTTGAACACGTCCTATACGTACTCCGTATTCAAGAAAGATGTATTTACTTTGAACAATTAGTAGAAGAAATCTTCCTCAAGAACAACTCCTACGCCTTCGTCATGCTACAACCAAAACAAGGATTGGCAAAAGAAAATAACGATAAATTGACCGCCAAACTCGCCGACATCAAAGCAAACTTGTCCGACGAAGAACTCAACAAAATCAAACTCCAACAAGAAGCTCTAATAAAACGACAAGTAACTCCCGACAACCCCGAAGACATCGCCAAAATCCCACGACTCGCATTGTCCGACATAGACAAACAAGCCGAATACATCCCCTTCGACGAAACAGATGATTGGTTGAACGTCAACGTAGAAACAAACGGAATTGCGTATATTTCGGTATTTTTTAACGCCTTGCAAGATGTCGGCGAAGTGTGCGCCGATGATTTTGAGCGTGCGGCTTATGTGGCGTTGTTGTCGGATATTTTGACGCGGGTAGACACGGCGAAGTACAAATTTGCCGATTTGAACAGCAAAATAGATTTACACACAGGCGGGATCACAGCGAATTTGTCCGCCTACACATGGAAAGGCAAAGCCAGCATCGACGACTACACATCATGGATCGTCATGAAAACAAAAGTCATGCCCGCAAAATTAGAGAAAGGATTGGAGTTGCTGAACGAGATCATCGATAACTCAAAGTTCACGGATTTGGCAAGGATAAAAGAGATCATTCAAGAGTTGCGTGTCAGTATCGAGCAGTCGTTGCTGTCATCGGGTCAACGCTACGCACAGACCCGCTCCGCGTCATACTTCTCGGCGTATAACTTGTACAAGGAAAAAATCGGAGGCATCGACTACTACAGATTCCTCGTCGATCTGGAGAGACGATTTGACAAAGAAGGAGAAAAAATCGCCGCCAAGTTAGACGAAATCTCAAGCATAATCATGCGAAAATCACGCGGAAACCTCTACCTCACACTCTCCCAAAAAGAACTCGATGAATCAAAACATGTATTTGAGCAATTCCGAAAAGAATTTGCCGACAAAAAAACAACCACCAAACCAATCCAATTCACAGAACAACAACTCAACGAAGCCGTCATCATCCCATCACAAGTTCAATACGTCGTCAAATCCGCCGATTACGCCAAAACAGGTTTCACCTACTCCGGCAAAATGCTGGTGTTGGCGAACATATTAAGAACCGGTTATCTCTGGAACAACGTCCGCGTTCAAGGCGGCGCGTACGGCGGAGGTTTCGCAGCGGACAGGAACAATGTCTTTTGCTTGTGGTCTTACCGCGATCCGCATCTGCGGCGGACGATTGATGTGTACGATGGGGTTGCGGACTATTTGGAAAATTTGGAATTGTCCGAAGACGATTTGACAAATGCCATCATCGCAACAATCGGAAGCCTAGATAAACCATTAACTCCAGCCGAAAAAGGCGGACGAGTTGTCGCAATGAAATTGTCCGGCTTGACACACGAAGATATACAGAAAGAAAGAGATGAAGTTCTCTCAACAACCGTAAACGACTTGCGGGAATTCGCCCCAATGTTCAAAAACGGAATGAAACAAAACAACATCTGCGTATTCGGAAACGAACAAAAACTACAAGAAGAAATATCATTGTTCAAAAACACCCTCAGACCAATAGACTAAATTTTGGGGAATATATCAGCGAAATATCCGTCTTTAACTCAACCTTATTTATAACCTTATTTTTCCTAACAAAACAACCTTAGTAGCCATTGTATTACCCCAGATAACAAACCTTATTATTTTCCGTCCGTTCTATGTTTTCGCGTTATTACATTCCGCTAGGAATGTAACACTCGGGAGAACAATTCACAATGATCAATGTGCAATGTCCATTGTGAATTGTGCATTGTGAATTATGTGTCCTTTGTGTGATCTTTGCGTCTTTTGCGGTAAGAATCCCCTAACAATCAGGCAATACACGATGACGAATCAGTTAATTGAACGCAAGCAATACATGCAAATTTTGCGTGACTTAAAAGATCAGAATATCATCAAAGTAATTACGGGAGTTCGTAGGTGCGGGAAATCTACGTTGTTGCAGATGTTTGCTGATGAGTTATTGCAGAGCGGTATCGCGCAGGAGCAGATTCAGTTTTATAATTTTGAGGATTTAGATACGCTCGCTTTGGGCGATATTTTCCAAATTCATTCGCACATTAAGGACAGACTTGTTGCGAGTAAGATGAATTATATTTTTTTGGACGAAGTGCAAAACGTGCGTGAATTTCAACGCCTTGTAGATAGTCTCTTTATCAAAAAAAATGTCGATTTGTACGTTACCGGTTCCAATGCTTATCTGCT
>JAISQS010000377.1 GCA_031274045.1 Planctomycetaceae bacterium
ACGGCACCTTTGGTTGATGATACCAATGGATATATGGTCTTGCTCTTGTTCGAGCATAAGTCCATTTTGGGACATTTTGTGTTCATCCAAATTTACGCGTACATGTTCTTGGCAAATTACGACAAATGGCGTAGAGCCGATTGCCCGACATCAAAATCCTCGTTTCGTCCGTATATAATGATTGGAATTGTTATTTTTTGCGGAGAGGACAAGGACAACGATGTTGCTTACTTTCAAGATATGTACGAGAATTTGCCGGAGGCGTTGCGGATTTATGTTCCGCAATCAAAGTTGGTTCGTATCAATTTGAACAATTTTTCGTATGACAATTTGCCCGGTCGCCCTGAGACGCAGGCGTTTGTTGAGACAATGAAACGTCTGTACGACGGGACGTTGCAAGGTAATTTGTCAGGCATATTGCAAAGATTTAGTACGACAACAATTGATAAACGAATAGAGGAAATCATATATTCGATATGTACGTTTATTTATTCAAAAACAAAAATTAGTAATAAAGAGTGTGCTGAAGTTGTCAGAACATTAGTGCGAGGAAAGAAAGGAGATAAAATGATGAGAAAAATATTAGAAGGTACATTCGATGAAGTGTACACAAAAATATACACGGACTTCTTACAAACAGAAGGACCGAAATTGGAAGCCAGAGGTATAGCTAAAGGTAAGACCGAAGGTAAAGCCGAAGGTAAAGCCGAAGGTAAAGCTGAAATGGTGTTAAAACAACTGGAAAAGCGTTTTGGTAAAGGAAAAGTGGGTAGCAGTATCAAAAAGCAGGTTCTTTCGAAGCGTGATCCGATTGTGCTTGATGCGTTGATGGATCATGTGTTTGATTGTAAAACGATAGATGAGTTTGCTGATTTGTTGTGAGGAGGAATTTAACGGGCAACGTTAAGACGTAAATGTTCGCAAAGAGTCGAATTGGCGAGTATTTTTTGCGGACATTACGTCTGTTTGATTCGTTGACTTATCTATGGCAGTATTCAATTTATACCTGCAACTTCCGCGTTTTTTTGTCAACGAAATCAAATTTTTTTTTGTGTGTGTATTGTGTGGGCAACGTAACGCGGCGAAGTTTTATGAGTCTAGTTTGGCATCATTGTAATCCAGAGTAACCCGCAATTTTTTATTTATATATGAGCCGAACTCCAATACAAATTCGGGAAGATTTAATTTCGATATGGCAGGCTGGGGTTAATGCGGTATTGCCGGACAGATTGGTTAGTGACAATGTTTTTCTTTTATTGCCGGATGATCCGCGTAATGTTGATGATAGTGATTATTCTTTTGAGATTGGTGGTGAGCAGTATCCTCTTTCGGGGATTGATCGGGTTGTTGTGGTTGGCGGCGGCAAGGCTTCGGGCGGGATGGCGGCTGGTTTTTTGCGAATATGTGAGCCGATTCTTGGGCGTGTTGAGGTTACGGGTTGGGTAAATGTTCCGTCTGATTGCGTGGTGCCGCTCGAAAAAATACATCTACACGCCGCAAGGCAAACCGGCAAAAACGAACCAACAAACGATGCCGTCTTTGGAACAGAAAAAATAATAGAATTACTTGAGTCGTTGACGAAATTTGATCTTTGTATATGCCTGATTTCCGGTGGCGGTTCGGCTCTTTTGCCTGCGCCGGCGGCTGATATTTCTCTTGAGGCTAAGTGTGAGTTGACCCGTTTTTTGAGCGATGCCGGTGCAACCATCCAAGAACTAAATACCGTAAGAAAAACCATTAGCCGAATCAAAGGCGGCGGATTAAAACGGATTTGTCAAGGCAAACGGTTGATTAGTTTGATTTTATCGGATGTGCTTGGTGATCCGCCGGACGTAATCGCGTCAGGACCGACTGTTGACAGCAAGACGAATGCAACAGACGCTCTAAACGTTTTGCGCAAATTTATAAATAAACCGACACAAAACGACTCACTAAATAAAATTTTCAAATACATTGAAAATAAATCAAAAAACGAGACGCAATACGCACCGCCAAAATCAGCACAAGCGGAAAAATCAAAAACACCCGTCCAATTTGCGGATGAAATCGGCAATAAAACGTATGAAAATGAGACGGGATTTGTCAAGAATATTGTTGTCGGTAACAACGCGATTGCGGTTGAGGCTGCCGGAATGGAGGCGTTGAGAAGGGGTTACAATCATACTTTATTTGCGGCAAATACTTCGGAGGGTTTTGCTGAAGATGTTGGGGCAAGGCTAGTCCAACTAGGACTCGATATGCAAAATACCGCGACTGATTGTTTGATTCACGGAGGCGAACCTGTGGTAAAACTTGTGCCGAAAGAAATCAGAGGAGACGGCGGAAGAAACCAACAACTACTACTAGCCGCAATCTGCAAAATGTTAAACATCGTCAAAAATACCGATTCCCAAAACAGTAAAATACCAATCGCAATATTAGCCGGAAGCACAGACGGCGAAGACGGACCAACAGACGCGGCAGGGGCATGGATCGATCAAATTGCGTGGGATATATTGGTAGAAGAAATGCAAAATAACCCAAATTACGACCCAAACGAATTCCTGAAAAGAAACGACGCATACAATTTTTTCAAACCACTAAACACCCTAATCAAAACCGGTATAACCGGAACAAATGTATGTGACTTGAGAATTGTGCTGGATTGCAGGTAGTCTGAGAATGTCATAATTTGGAATTTGTAAAAATTGAAAATATGCCAAAGAAGAATATTAAACGAGCCGTGAAACAATTTGTCAACAAAATGTCAATTTACCAATATTCAATTTTTCAACCCGTAAATCGACACCTTTTCAACTTGACACTTTGGGCTAGAATTGCTCTATTGAGACGAACTGTCCGATAACGTTCCAAGTGAGTCACGCCGATACGTTGCGGTTTTTTGTACGAAAATTGTCACGAAATCGGGTTTGGCGAAATAATTCTCTGCCCACTGACCTGTTGTTTGATGATGACAAATTTTTATGATTTCAAAGTGCAGCGTATATAGTGGTCATCAAGGAATGCCAAGCCGCGATCAAAATGAAGCTCAATCAAAACGTGTGGCAGCTCTTTTTTGTGAGTGTTGTGGGATGACTCTACCGCGTTGATGTGGTCTGTTTGTTGATGTGTTGTAGTGAGTTTTTTAATTTTTTTGTGAGATAATTTGTAAAAATTCCTGTTGATGGTTGAGATTTTTTGTGAAATGTAGAACAATGTGTACGCAAGGTGAAGGAAGCTGATGCGGGGGTGATTTGTTTTTTTGTAACGATAAATCGTTTTGACTTCCGGCGGGCGAGCTGCCGAACGATAGTGAAAATTTGAATGTAAGCAGTTTAAAAAATATCAGATTGAATTTGTGATTTATGAGTACGATTTTAGTTGATAAACTTTTGGAGACGGTGTTTACGCGTGGGGCGAGTGACCTTCATATAGCTGTCGGTCAACCTCCTGTTTTGCGTCTGCATGGGCGTTTGGTGAAACTTGAGACGAAGGCACTTGAGCCGGAGGATACTGTTTCGTTGATGAAGAGTATAACGCCGGAACGTTGCCAGCAGGAACTCCAGCAATCTGGGAGTACGGATTTTGGTTTTGCTTATGGGGACAAGGCGCGTTTTCGTGTTTCCGTGTTTAAGCAGCGTGGCAATACCGGTATGGTTTTGCGGCAGATTCCAAATAAACTGCTCAGTTTGGAACAACTTCAAACGCCGCCGGTTATGCGGGATTTGATACTTCGCCCTCGTGGTTTGGTGTTGGTCACGGGTCCTACGGGGTCGGGTAAATCTACGACGCTTGCGGCGTGTATTGATTATTTGAACGATAATGTTGACCATCACATAATAACGATTGAAGACCCAATTGAATTTTATCACTATCACAAAAAATCGACTGTGAATCAGCGTGAGGTGGGTGTTGATGTGCCGACGTTTGCGGAGGCGATTCGGCGTGCGTTGCGTCAAGACCCGGATGTTATTCTTGTTGGTGAGCTTCGTGATCTTGAGACGATAGAGGCGGCGATAACTGCGGCGGAGACGGGGCATATTGTGTTTGGTACTTTGCACACGTCAAGTGCTGCCGGAACGATAAACCGAATTATTGACGTGTTCCCAACCAATCAACAAGATCAAATCCGAACGCAGTTGTCAACTTCCATAATCGGAATTTTGGCACAACAACTTCTCCCGCGAATTCAGGGCGGGCGTGTTGCGGCTTATGAGATGTTGGTGGTTACGAGTGCTATTGCGAATTTGATTCGTGAAAATAAAACTTTCCGTATCACGTCGTCAATTCAGACCGGACATAAACTTGGGATGCAGTTGCTTGATGATCATTTGTTTAGATTGTGGCGGGATAAAGTTGTTGCGAAGGAGGACGCTCTTACTAAATCAAATTTGCCGGACTCGCTTGCTCAAAAAATGTTCCGTTATGAATCCGGTGAAATATCTGATGAAGAGGGGGCAGCGGAAGAAGCACCTGAAGATGATGCTCCAAAAAGGAACTCAAAAATAAGGTACGTGTGATTTGTGCAGTTTGTGTTTAGTTGTATGAGAATTTTTTATTTAGGTAGGCAAAAATGGCATTAAAGCGAAAAATTGGTCAGGTACTTGTTGATCTTAATTTTATTGACGAGGAGCAACTTGAGTTACTTCTTGAGGAGCATTTGCAGCGTCGTGGTGAGATGATAGGTCAAACTGCCATTTCGATGGGCTATCTTGACGAAGACCAGTTGGCGAAGGCGTTGGCGGAGCAACTTGGTTTGCAGGTGGTTGTGTTGAGTGATTTGACGATTCCGCCTGAGGTGTTGCAACATTTGACGGAGCCGATGGCACAACTTTACAAGGTTGTGCCGATCAGTTTTCGTAATGATATTTTGACGATTGCGATGAGCGAGCCTCAAAATATTATGACGCTTGATGAGTTGCGTAATTTTCTTGGTTATGAGATACGTGCGGTGGTAACGACGCCGCATGACATAAGGAAGTCGCTGGATCGTTATTATGGGTCGGATGTTGAGAGTGTGGAGTCGATAATTGCCGACATGGAAAACGACAAGGCACTTAAAGACGCTGCGGCGGCGATTGAGCAGGGGTCGGTTGATCTTGCTAGTATTGAGGCTTTGAGTGAGTCGGCTCCGGTGCGGAAGTTGCTCAATATGGTTTTTTTGCTTGGGATAAAAGACCATGCGAGTGACTTGCATTTTGAGCCGTTTGAGGAGGAGTTCAAGATACGTATAAAGTCGGATGGGACGTTGTATGAGATGGTGCCTCCGCCGCGTCATCTTGCGTCGGCGATTACGACGCGGATAAAGGTTATGGCGAATCTTGATATTGCGGAACGCAGGTTGCCGCAAGACGGGCGGATAAGATTGACTGTCGGCGGGCATCCGATTGACTTGCGGGTGAGTGTTTTGCCGACCTTGTTTGGTGAGAGTGTGGTTTGTCGAATTTTGGACAAGTCCGTTGTCATGTTGAATTTGGACAAAGTTGGAATGGAGGCGGCTTTGTTGCGGGATTTTCGTAAAGTGCTTGAGAGACCAAATGGAATTGTGCTTGTTACGGGACCGACGGGGTCGGGCAAGACGACGACTTTGTATGCTGCTTTATCGGAGTTGAATGTTATTACGGACAAGTTGATGACGACGGAGGATCCGGTTGAGTATGATATTGATGGTATTGTGCAGATGCCGATTGATGCGGACATCGGTAATACATTTGCCCAATGCCTGCGGTCGATATTGCGGCAAGACCCGGATATCATTCTGGTCGGTGAGATTAGGGACAGGGAGACGGCGGAGATTGCGATTCAGGCTTCGCTCACGGGGCATTTGGTCTTCAGTACGTTGCATACGAACGATGCACCGAGTACGGTTACGCGGTTGCGTGACATGGGGATTCCGTCGTTTATGATTACGGCAACTGTCGAGGCGATATTAGCGCAACGTTTAGTAAGAACTATTTGCAAAGAGTGCCGTGAAAAGTACGTGCCGACTCCAGAGCAACTTGCCGAATTGGAACTATCCCAAAGCGATGTGCAAGGTAAGTTTTTTTATCGGGGTCGGGGGTGTGCGGCGTGCAGTAACACCGGATACAAGGGCAGAACGGCGATTCACGAATTCATGTTAATAAACGACGAAATACGTGATTTGATCATTCACAATGTTTCGGATGCAGATTTGAGAGCTGCGGCGGCGAGAAACGGGATGTTGACTTTGCGCGAGGCTGGTTTGCAAAAAATCTACAACGGATTGTCAACTATTGATGAAGTAGTGCGGGAAACCGTCGTAGATTGAGCGGCTCAAAACATATCAAGTCGAGTCCAATGTAAGGGCAAGACTTGCCAACGAATTGATCGGTTTACGCATCGGCAACGTAAGGTGGGCAACCGACCTCGTTATGCTACACGAGTTTTTTTGAGAATACAAAACATACGAAAAATACAAAATAAACGAAAAGAGTTGATGATAAAATTTCGTTTGTTTCGCCTATTTTGTTTATTCCGTATTCTCTAAAAAATAAGATATCGAAAGATGTGTGATATAACGAGGCGGGGCACCCGTGTTCCAATCCGATTGCCGCTTCGCGGCAATATAACGTGAACAACACTATCGCGTATTTTTTGGATGAATTGATTGTAGGACAGTTTAAACCTTTAACTATTGTGTAAGAAAATGCCACAGTTTAAATTTGAGGCGATTGACAAGGAAGGTAAGGAAATCAAGGATATTATTGAAGCGGCGACTGAGGAGGAGGCGTTGGCGACGATACGTCACATGAAGTATCAGGTGACGAAGATAGCGATTTTCAAAGAGCGCAAGGCGAAAACGGGCAAAGGCGGCGTGACCGGCAAGACGCGGACGTTTGGGGGTGTGAAGTCGAAACATCTAACGGTTTTCACGCGGCAACTCTCTATACTTCAAGATGCGGGGCTTCCGATATTGCGGAGTTTGAATATCCTTATGACGCAAGCTAAACCGGGTCCGCTTAAGAATGCGTTGATTGATGTTACGAATGAGATTGAGAGTGGTTCGAGTCTTTCGGAGGCGATGGCGAAGGCACCGAAGGCTTTTAATCGGTTGTTTGTGAATATGATCAAAGCTGGTGAGGCGGGTGGTGCGTTGGAGAAAATTTTGCAGCGTCTTGCGGAGTTTCTTGAGCGGTCGGAGACGTTGAAGTCGCGGGTCAAGTCGGCGTTGACGTATCCGATTTGTGTCGTGTTTTTTGCGGTTGGTATTTTGGCGTTTATCATGTATTTCATTGTCCCGAAGTTTAAGTCAATTTTTGTCGATTTTGGTTTACCTCTTCCGACGATGACGGTGGTATTGATTACGATTTCGGAGTTTGTGGTGAATTTTTGGTTTTTGTTGCCGTTGATTCCGTTTGTGATTTGGCTTATTGTAAAGTTGTCAACTAGTTTTGAGTATGGTCGTTTTGGGTGGCATCTTTTCTTGCTCAAGTTACCGGTGTTTGGGACGTTGATTGAGAAAACGACGGTGGCGAGGACGACGCGGACGCTTGGGACGTTGGTGACGAGTGGGGTGCCGATTTTGGAGGCGTTGCATATTACGAAGGAGACGAGTAACAATGCTGTTTTTGAGTTGATGTATCAAAAGATTTTGGAGGCGATTCGGGATGGTGATACGATTGCGAATCCGATGAAGATGTATTCGGTGCCGCCGTTTCATTTTGGTGCGCTTGCGTTTTCAACCTTTTTCATGCCGGTTGTCGGGGCGGGTATTTATGCCATAAAGTTGAAGGACAAAATTCTTGACGACATGGTGGTAAACATGGTGGATGTTGGTGAAGAGACGGGCGAGTTGGACACAATGTTATACAAAATTGCGGACACGTATGATCAAGAAGTGGAGGCGGCAACGGATGCGTTGATGAGTATTATTGAGCCGTTGTTGGTGATGTTTCTTGGCGGGATGGTCGGTTTTATTGTTATTGCGTTGTTTATGCCGTTGATTTCGCTTATTACGAATTTGTCCGGCAGTAATTCGGGTTCATAATGCCGTGCCGCGAACCGCCGCAACTTGCGGCTGCCCAAATTTTACTTGCGGGCTTTGCGAAAACTTTTGTGTGCATCGTGCATTGTAGCAAGCCGTAGGTTTGCATCGCTTGGTAGAAAATGATGTTCCCACACACGAGCATTCCGTAGGAATGCCACCGTTGGGCAAGTCACGGGGTTGCATTCCTAACGGAATGTAATAACGCGAAAACATAGAACGGATTGGAAATAACAAGATAATAAGGTTTGTTATCTGGGGTAATACAATGGCTGCTAAGGTTGTTTTGTTAGGAAAAATAATGTTATAAATAAGGTTTGTTTCACTACCGCGTTATCAATTTTCACTGATATATTACTCGAATTCTTTGTTGTTGATAACGATTTCTTACCTTGTCTTCTTGTGAATTATTCTTTCATTCGACTATCCATTTGATTTTTTCAATTTTTTCATTTGGGATTTTTGTCTGCATGGATTTTAGGAGTTCGTTTTGGATAAAGGATAGCTCTTGTACGAATGCGTTATGTTTGACCGCGATTGTCAAAATGCCTCGTTGCAAACCGACAACAGATGTAACAACATCGAACGGTTGCCCAACCGCATCACGCCACGCAAGAACTACATGATCAAAATTCCGATGTTGCTGAATCCCATACCGCGAAATCAATTGCGGTATCATGTCAGCAACCCGAACAACTCCCGATTGCGGTTTAGACGGAATCGGTTGTTTTCTACCTCGTCTCATAAAATGACTCACAACTATTGTAAGATGACTATTACTAAAAAAAGAACACGCCCCACTTTTAGCACGCAGAGAACGATGTTTTCGCACGCAGATAACGCTGATTTTAAGGATATTCGCAAATAAAGTACATAATGAAATCTGCGCAAATCCTGATAATCTGCGTTGTCCGCGTGCGAAAAAAACAAATCAACACATGTTGCCGCCCCCCTTTTGCCAGCTTGCTGCGACGACAAACTAACCGTCTGGCTGTCGGTCATCTATCTTACGATGCCGTTAGCGAACGGTTGTTTATCTTGACGTGTTGTTTATCTTGACGTGTTGGTCTTGGCGTGTCTTCTACCTTGTGTTGATGTTTGTTGGGTTTCTTGGGATGAAGATTAGCGGATCATCGTCGTTGTGCGGGTTTATTGCGATTGTTGTTTTGCCGTTTAGTAAGTCGTGCAACATGTCGCCCACAAACTCCGCCCGCCAACCCGACATCAATTTCGGATGTATATCATCAGGTATCGTCCCAAACTCATACGCAATAAATTCACGAATGTCATTGGGACCGGCAACAAGTTGAGACGCGATTCGCTCTCGTTTGCAAAGCGAACCTATCGCAGCATGCAACAAAGGCGTGATGACAGAATATTGTGGGAACGTAAACTTGTCCGATATCGGCGGCAACTCCTCCAAAGGTAACTTGAGTGCATATTCAATCGCCTCCGAAATTTCAGGAATACATCTTGCCAAATCACTTCTTTGGAATCCTCTCACCGCAGCAATCCGCTTCGGATCACTCGTCTTGCGGCGGGCAAGCTCAATCAAAAGATCATCCCTCAAAAAACGCGAAGGGGGCGAATTTCGCTTTTGAGCAACCTGATCCCGCCAGAACCAAACCTCACGCAATATCGCTAACTCACGCGGATTCAACGACGATGATTTTGAAATATGCCGCCAACGCGACGACGTAAAATCATGAACAAGACGCGATTGAATCTCAGCTATCTCCGACTGATACCAATCAAGACGATTTGCCCGCGTTAATTGACGCTTCAAATGATCCGCTATCTCCTCAAGATACAAAACATCACCAAGCGCATACTCAACTTGACGCGAAGTCAACGGTCTTTTGTCCCACGCAGTTCGCGATTCGTCTTTGGGCAAATCAATATGAAGCGTCCGATCAAGAAGCGTCCGAAAACCCATCGGATACTCCGCCTCCACAAAAGCCGCCGCCAACTGAACATCAAAAAGACGCTCCGGCAACCGCCCAATCGCACGATGACAAAACTCCATCTCACAACGACAAGCATGAACAACTATCTCATGCGTACCATCACAAATCAAATTCCAAAACGGATCAAGACTACCAACCGCAAGAGGATCAATTATCGCATGAACACCACAAGACGCAACTTGCAAAAGACATAGAAGCGAAGAGTATTGACCCTCCGAAATAAACTCCGTGTCATAAGCTATCATCGGCGCATCACGAAGCCGCCAAACAAGATCACGCAACTCAGATGATTGTGTTACAAAAATATAAGACATTAAATTTAAATCTAAATCTTAATCCAGCCGCCAAAAAAACAGACAGCCAGTCACAAATTAAACACCACAACTTGAAATACAAAATAATTCACATGAAGGGAAAGGAAAGTAATTGAAGAATATTCAAAACTTCAATTACATTCTTAAGAGTTCTTCTCATGCTATTTTTTTACGATACAAAATAGACGAAAAGAATTGATAGTAAAATTTCGTTTGTTTCGTATATTTTGTCTGCTCGCATTCTCCAAAAAAACAGAACACCCCCAAAACGCGAAACAACATTGTATCCGCAAATTGCAAAAGATAAATATGCCTAACCGCAAGAGAAAATTCATAAGAAGACAAGAGAAGAATATTTTGACAACAAAAGTCACAAAGTTTTTCGCAAGATTCATAAGGAATTTCATTGCGTTCGTCGCATATTCGCTCGTAATAAAAAAATATTGTTGCACGCGGATGCGAGGAAAACGCAGAGGGTTTTATCCGTCTCTCGGATCAACATTGAAATCGAACCTTCAATATTTTTTCAACGCGGAAGGCGCGGAAGGACGGAAAAGGCGGAAATTTTTTCAAGTTCGTTTTCCGCGTATTCCGCGTTTTCCGTATTTCCGCG
>JAISQS010000396.1 GCA_031274045.1 Planctomycetaceae bacterium
TTCCGGAATCAAGCCAACCAATCACAATTCCTTTTCAAACGGAATTTGGACCTCTTGCGGTGGAGATTGGTTTTACGTCGCCTCCGGCGGATGCGTAATCGCATGGGCAATGAATCTGCGCCGTCAATATTGAGTCGTACGTCTATAAGAAAAATTCTCGGTTCTGTTATAGTTTTTCGTGTTGGTGATTCCAAATGGATGTTTCGACTTTCTACAATGTCCAAAGAACCATGTTGGAAAATTGGGCGAACTCGCGACGAAGACGTTTTCCCCAAACCAAACACCCAACCGCAATAAAAGAAAAAACACCAACACAAAAAACTACAACAGAACCAAAGTTAAAATAATTCACCCCCAACAACAAAAATTACAATGGCAGAGAGAAAATATTATCGATTGCCTTATGGCTGCTCTGATTTTCGCAGGATACGCACGGAGAATTTTGTTTATATCGACAAGACGCGGTTTATTGAGTTGCTTGAACTGGAAAGTAACGCGTCGCAGTTTTTTATCCGCCCGCGTAAATTCGGCAAGAGCTTATTTTTCACGACGCTCAAATATTATTACGACATTAAATACGCGGATCAATTTGAGCAATTGTTCGGTGACTTATATATTGGTCAACATCCGACTCCAGAAAAAAATAGTTACGCGGTGATGGAGTTTGATTTTTCGGGGATTGATACAACAGACGGGAATCGGTTTCGATTTTCGTTTGCTGATAGCATTTCTTACACGGTTCGCAGATTTTTGCGAGAGCATAAAAATTTATTTCCAGAGTCGCAACAATTTATTGATCAAATTGATGCGGGACAACCGGATATTGCTTTTTTGAACATGGCTTTTGGTGCTGCCGATACTGCGGGCATAAAAATATTTGTGATTATTGACGAGTATGATCATTTTGCCAATGACTTGATTGCAATGGGCAATTTAATGGGCGAAGATTTTTATAAGCAAGCGGTTGCTGCCAATGGTCTTGTTCGGGATTTTTATGAGCGGCTAAAAGCGGCAACAAAATCATCGACAGTTAATCGAACATTTATTACGGGCGTTTCGCCGGTAATGCTTGACGATCTTACGAGCGGCTACAATATCCCAAATAATCTCACGCTCAAATTAAAATACAACGAAATGATGGGCTTCACACAACAAGAAGTTGAAGAATTGATAGTGAAGACCGGAGTTGATCCAAAGTTGATTACGATTGACATGGAACATTATTACAACGGTTACATGTTTCATAAAGACGCAGAAAACAGAGTATATAATCCGTCAATGATGCTTTACTTTTTTCAAGAATTATTGGATGAAGGTAAGCCTCCTGAAAATTTAATTGATCCGAATTTGGGGACGGATTACAGCCGTTTAAAACGTCTTGTGAAAAGCAAGCGTAACCGTGATGACTTGATTCAAATTGCCAAAGACGGCGGTATTGATAGTCAACTTTTGCCGAAGTTTTCGATTGATCGTTTGGATGATGATCAATATTTTGTTTCGTTGTTATTTTATATGGGTCTTCTGACTATTAGGGCATCTGATAAGAAGGGGTTTCATTTGGTCGTTCCTAATTTTTCCATTCAGACGGTTTATTGGGATTACATTCGCGAGTTGTTACGAAGCGAGTTTCCAACAATTGACATACGTGCGTTGGAAAATGCGATTTATGGGATTGCTAGGAATGCTGATATAGAGAGTTTTATTCGTTATGTTTCGGTGAATATTTTGAGCAAGTTATCTGATTATGATACGCAAAATTTTGATGAGAAGTATATCAAGTTAATGTTGATGGCTTATTTGCGAATGAGCGATGTTTATACGCCGATGAGTGAGTATGAGGCGGTGCCGGGACGTGTTGATCTTTTTTTGCAAAGTAATATTGGTTATCCCGACTACAAACATGAATGGATATTGGAACTCAAATATTGCAAGGCAAAAACCAGTAAGCGAGAAGTTGCCCAAAAGCGCAAAGACGGATTAGAAAAATTAAACCAATACCTTCAATCAGATCGCCTAAAAAATCGTCCGAATTTACATTCCGCATTGATCATCTTCACCGGAAAAAATAAATACGAAATCATAAAAAATGAAATTACAAAATAAGAATCTTTATATTTTTTTATGTTGGCGCATTGATGCAACATAATAAAAGAGTCTACGAGAGTTATGTTTTAAGCTGTTTGCAATTGAGAATTTCGTTCGTGTTCGTCCGCGCGTTGTGTAAATCAAAAAACTATCATCATAAAATTACCGACGAACGGCGAACGACGAACGCAAAAAAACCAACACGTAACCAGTAGCCAATCCCCTCCTTCCATCCCCCTTAATAACAACGTTAATAACAATGAATCCCATTTATTGGTGATTCATGGTATTAAGGTGGAAAGATTGGTTTTCCGGTCACGTGTTGGTTTGAATAATATTGTCGAAATTTTTTTCTTGTTGTGCTATTTGTTCTTCGTTGTGCTATTTGCTCAAAGTTCTTTTTCGTAATTTCGTCTGTTTAGTTGTTTCATTCACAAGTCGGATGCAAACGTAATTATAAAATTGTCAACTTATGTTTCATTGGAAGAGTGTTTTTATGTCGATGGCGTTTTCGCCTGTGTTTCGTTTTTCGGCGGATTGTGTTACTTTTTCCGGTGTTTTTTGCGGTGGGAACGGCAAGACGCTTTTACACGCGTATTTGTTTTGTTTAATTTGCAACAATTGAACTTCGTCGCTGATCGTTTTGTGGAACTCAGCTAATTGCGAGAAGAGGTCTTTGTATGATGGCAAATTTGTTTTGACTTCTTCTTCGACAAGGCTTGCCGTACTCTTCAATTTTTGTCCGGCTTCTTCTGTGGCTTTGGCGGCGTTGATTGCTTTGCGTCCTGCGATTTCTGCGTTTGCGGCGGCAAGCTCAATTTTTTCCGCAGCTTGAGTGAGTCGTTCTAGTGTTGCTGCAATTTGTCGTTCTGCATTTGAAATCGCGTCTTTGCTGCATTGTTCTTCGTGGAAGTTACGTACTGTTCGATAGACCTCGTCGAGTGTGATTGTTGTTTTGTTGACATGAACAGTCTCGTCAAATCGTTCGTCAATACTTGTTCGCAGGCACTTCACCACAGGAACAATACCGCCAAACAAATCCGACCCAACTTCCACCGCCCCACACACAAGTCCACAATGCTTCAACACAAATTCACGATACGCCGTACCGAATCCATGTTCCGAATCGTATTGCTTATTCACCCAATTAAGCAAAATCTCACCATACACCAATTCTACATCCGCTCCAGCCAACGAACGCGGCAACTCTGAATTACAAAAAACAACCGGCGAATTTTGTCCCGAAATTTTTTGACCTGAAATATCTTGCCTCGAAATATCTTGATCAGCGAATTCATCACGTAATTGTGACTCTGCCGGTTCATCTGAAACATTCGCATCAATATCACTAACTTTTTCATTTTTATCCGGCACATCACAAGTTGACTCGCTCTCGTTAAAACTAACATTGATTATGTCTTTTGATGTCTTATCAGGGTTTGTCCACAATGCCAACAGTTGCGAAGAATCTATTTGGGCAACATAATTTTCGTTGCCGCTGTCAATTTGCGCAACGTTATCCGTCAACGACAATTTTTGATTCGTGTTCTGACTCGAATTCGTATCATCAAGTTGATCGTGAGTTTCATCAAGTTGATCGTGAGTTGGTGAGTTTTCGGTTATGGTTTGGGCAAAATTTTCTACGTTATCCGCTGTATTTTTGGTTGTGGTATTTAAGAAAATTTGCGTTGTTTCTTCGTCTTGATCAAATTGTGCGGATGATGGATTTTGTGATTGGTTGTAGTATTGATTTGTGGTTTTGTAGACATAAACGGGTTCGCGTCTTACGAATGGAGGTCGGCAATTGAGTACAGTTTCGCCGTATTTTTTAAGACTTTCACGATCCATCTCTGATTCCTCCGTGTCGAAATTACTATCGGTTATTTTGGTATCTTCGTTTAATTTATTTTCGTACAAATTACCGTGATTCGCTGCCGTTGTTATGAATGTTGTTGATAAAAGCAGGCTTCTTGATACCGCATTTCCAATCCATGCGTGTACGAATCGATTATGCCACATCGTAAATTTGTGATGAATACATGTGCTATTTTTGTTACGATAAATCGCCGATTGCCTCAACGATAAAACGCCGCAATTGACACTTGGCTTTTTGTAACAATAAAATCTTTTGAAAATTTCAAAATTATTTCCAACCGCCGCATCTTCCGCACAAGCAGCCAAACCAAAACGTACAAAAATACCGACTCCAAAAATGCGCTTCACCGACATCATTGATTGACTTGCATACAATCTGCGCTGAACCGGATAAATCAAACGTAACTGACTACGCATTTTTGACAAAGATTTTTCCGGTACATTAACTTGCACATCACTACTAATCAACGACGTACTCAACTCAAAACAGATCAAACCTTCATCTATCTCTTCATCATCAATGCCAAGAGCGTCGCTAACATCACCGTTAATACGGCTGTCGATATCATTATCCAAATCATTGCCGAAATTATTTTTAATTTCTGCGTTAATATTTTCTACCGCGGCAATTCCCGTTTCAGTTTGATTCAAATTATTGTGCGCGGTCGATTTATCGTTCGCGGTCGATTCTTTCAATTTCTCCGAAAAATCATCATCAGGATATGGCGGTTTATAGACGTGTTGTATTTTGTGGTCGGTTGATTTTGATTCGTCGTCGAGGGTTCCGAACTCTACCGTAGAGTTAAATTTTTTGATTTGAACAGTACCTTTTTTGCGTTCAACAATTTCATCAATTGATTCTGCTTTCGGTTTTTTTGTGCTGTTAGTTGTGCGAGTTGCCGAGTCGACATCCGATTTAATTTGTTGCAATTTTCCCCATGCCGCTAATATTTGGATTTCGTCAATATTGCTGACAGCCTGTTGTGAAGCGAGTTGCATTGCGGCATCGCACACTTGATTTATCAATCTCGGCAAACCTTCCGTCAACCTGTAAACTTCATACTTTGCCTCGTCCGAAAATATCGTTTCAGAATAATCAACATGCGGCAAATCCATCCTGCGAATGTCCGCCTTGCCCGATAAATCAACAGGCAATTCCTCCAACCGCACAACATCAAACCCAACACCTAAATCCGCAGATATATCTCTTTGCAAACTGTCATCGGTAAAATTCAAATCAGACGTTTCGTCGGGATTATTGCCGATTTTGGAGTGTGCTTTTGACAGACCTGTTTGCCAAGTAACGTAATTTGATGTCTCATTTTGGGAGAGTTTATCAAGATAAATTCTCGTTACCACGCGTTGATTAAACGACTCGAATTGCGGAAGCGTCAACCTGTCTTCAAATTCACTCGTTCCCGCCAAAACAGCACGGCAAAACGGAACCGCGCCGTTGTCGTTATTCATCAAAAGACGAATCTCCTCTATCGTGATTTGACTTATAAATTGAGCTTCGTCTATCAGCAATAATATACCTTGCGGCTTTGGCGGGCAAACCGAATCAGTCGTGTCGGCAGCGGATTCGTTTGGGGTTGCGATGCTGTTGAAAGAATTTATCGAACAAATGTAATCAGCCAAAATCAGCCGTAATTCAGTTTCATCTGCTCCCGAAAATGGTAATTTGAGTTCGTGCAAAAGAGTTTGAAGAAATGATTTCGCATCCGCGATACGACCGCTCGTTAACAATATTATATCAAAATCACGCTCAAGCGATTTTTTCAACATGCGCAACAACAACGACTTGCCAACACCCGCCTGACCAAACACCAACGAAATACCTTCGCCGCGCCGGACAGTTCGTTCAATTGACAAGCGTGCCTCCTCCATCTGCAACGTAGGGAAATATAACCCCGTGTCCGGCACAGCAAGGAAAGGTCGTCGCTCTAATCCAAAAAAAGTCTCGTACATGATTTTTAAACTGCTTGCATTTGAATTTTCGTTAACATTCACGTGTTCGTGTTAGCCGAATTATCGGCGTGGTATCAAATTTATGTTTGCTGCTTCTACGCTTTGTCAACGAAATCCATCGTGCGTTGTGTATATACCGAAGCCGGTATAAGCAAGGCTTCGCCGAATTTGGCGAGCCGAAATTAAACAGTTACCAATAGATTTGTGTTTCGTTCAATACACGTGTCGGTTCTATCGGCATTTTGAGCATAATCACTCAAATCTGTTTTTAATACGAAAAACACAAAACAAGAATAATAATTCAAAACATGTGAATTAAATAGAATCAATAAAACAAGTAAACTTTAACGAATAGAAAATAACGCCGAAGTTCGTATTCTGCACTTTCCGTCTTTCCGCGTTTTCCGCGTTAAAAAAAATAAAATTTAACCCAACATGTCTTGCATTTTTTTCAAGTTAGAATATTTTGCGAGTCGACTCGCTATGTTGGCGGGTTTAGTTGTGATGAGTTTCGATTTGTCCGTGTGACAAATTTGACTCGTCAGTTTAGGTCAGTGATTTATCGTTACAAAAAATGATTCTGCTGTTCAAAAAAACTACATGAGATTTCAAGTACAAGTAGTTTTTAAAAATAAAAACGAAATTTAAAATGCGGAATGTATATTTTGGTGTTTTAATTTCGCACAAGAAGATTCCACACTTGACATATCTTTGCACTCAAACTAAACTCCCTACCTCACGACTCTTGTTTACGCGAGAGCATTTCGATCTCAGTATAGAAACTAACAACCCCACAGAAATATGAAACTCACGACCACAATCAAAACGAATTTTATTTGCGCAACGTTATTTATTATCGTTGCCGCAATGTTCTCGCTAGTTGCCCTTGCTCAAAC
>JAISQS010000520.1 GCA_031274045.1 Planctomycetaceae bacterium
CCTCCGGTGTTGTTCCAATCCAAACCGAACACGCAAGTACAACGATACATGGTATCAACGTAAAAATAAATGATAGTCCAGAAAAGATGTGTGGTATAACAAGGCATCCCGCCCGCCTCTGTGTGTAATAGAACCAAAAAAGTTTGAACTGAACGCCAAGACGGTTTGGTGAATGTTCTCCGACACGTCTTGGCGTTCCTTCCAAACTCGCTCGGTTTCCTAATGCACAAAGGCGGGCGGGACGCCCGCGTTCCAGTCCTTCGCCGCTTCGCGGCGGTTGTCGGCTACGCCGACGTTTTGGACGTTTTGGTTTTGCCGATGCGTGTTCTGCCCCATTATGGCGAGGGCAAGCCTCGCCCCTACAACGTCAACGTTTTTTGGTTTTGGGCGATAGAAATTCCGGTGCGTGTTCCGCTACAGTTGTCGGCGAGTCGCCGACGTAACCGCCCGGCGGTCGGTTACCCACCTTACGTTGGCGATGATTTTTCACAGGGCGTTGCCCTGTGCTATGGGCTTTTTGCCCCGTTGGGGCGAATTTACGCCGCATCGCAGCAATCAGCACCTAGCGTAGATCAACGCCATACGAACTTATATATTAATATATTAGATGTCAGACGAGTTTATTTGTGATATTGACGAGTTGATTGAGGTGCTTTGTTTGCCGAGATCGATTCGGGCAAATGTGATTATTGATTCAAGCTATCCGCTTCTTGTTCCTCGTGAATTTGTTGGTTTGATGGAGAGCGGCAATCCTGCGGATCCGTTGTTGTTGCAGGTTTTGCCGAGTTGTTTGGAGTTGGGTGCGGCGGCGGGATTTTCTTGTAATCCGCTTGATGAGAGAATTGACGAGTCCAATTTGGTGTTAAAAAAATATCACGCGCGTTCACTTATTTTTTTGACGGGCAATTGCGGGATTCATTGCCGATTCTGTTTCAGGCGGCATTTTGTGCATAAAAGTTTATTACAAAAAGATGCTGCCTTGTCCAAAAATTATATTGAAAAAATTCTGCAACCAATCCAACACGACACAACTCTACGCGAAGTTATCCTGAGCGGCGGCGATCCGTTGACTATACGCGATTCGGAATTAGCGGCAATTTTGGACTGTATTGAAAAAATCGATCACGTCAAAAGAATCAGAATTCATTCGCGGCTTCCGGTCGTTCAGCCAAGCCGCATTACAGAACAACTAAACACAATACTACAACGCACCAAACCGGTTTATTTGGTTCTGCACGTCAACCATCCCAATGAGTTGTCCGGCACTTTAGCGCAACGCTTAAAAATTTTGACCGCGCCAATTTTACTATCGCAAACGGTGTTGCTTCGCGGTATCAATGATGATGTTGATGTGTTGGACAAATTATTTGAGCGGTTGATTGACAATAGGATCGTTCCTTATTATTTGCATCAACTTGATCGTGTTGCGGGGGCTGCTCATTTTGAGGTTGCGGTTGAGGTTGGTTGTAAGTTGATTGCGAAATTGAGAAGCAGGTTACCCGGCTATGCTGTTCCAAAATATGTACAAGAAATTGTCAACGCGAGTTCAAAAAAAGTTTTAACTGAATAGTAAAAGAAGATGGAAACGGAAAATATTACAGCGTCGAGTGCGAAGTTATTGAGTGTTAGCCGTAGTGCGATGAATGGTGAATTTGAGGTGATGTTTCCGCGTCAACGGTTTTCGTTTGGTTTGGAGGCTGCGATTTCTGCGCTTGATGAGGTGGAGCGGATAGAGCGGATTTTATCTGTGTTCAGATTTGATAGCCGCGTGCAATATGTTAATTTGACTGCGAATGAAAACGCGGTGCAAGTTGATGAGGAGTTTTTTGAGTTGCTTGTCCAATGTCGTGCGGTTGCGGAGGCGACGGGTGGTGCTGTTGATATTACGAGTGGTCGGCTTTGGAAGTTGTGGGGATTTGCAAAACGTCAGGGGTTGGTTCCAAGTGAATCGGAGGTAGCGAGGGAGTTGGAGACGGTTGGTTATAAATTCTTGGAGCTTGATGTTGGGCGGCGGACGGTTCGTTTTTTGCGAGGGGGGATGGAGTTGAATTTTGGGTGTGTCGGCAAGGGTTTTGCGTTGGATGTTGCGTCGGTTCGGTTGCGTGAATTTGGGGTGGACAGATTTATTTTTCATGGCGGGTTGAGTAGTATTTTGGCGTGTGGAGAGGGTTGGCGAATTGGTGCGGCTGATCCGATTAGATCGGGGCAAAGACTTGGCGAAATTGTTTTGTCAAATAACGCGGTGAGTACGTCAAGTTCGCAAAAACAATTCTTCCGTCACAAAGGACATCGATATTCTCATTTGATTGATCCGCGAACGGGGTTTCCGGCGGAGGGTGTATTTTCTGTAACGGTAATCGCGCCGACGGCAACACTTGCCGAGCTTCTGTCAACTGCGTTCTTTGTCATGGGAATTGAGCGGGCAACAGACTACCAAAAAAAACATCCGGAAATCGCAGCCATCTTCGTCTTGCCAACAAACAAAAAAACAACATCATTCGAAATCAAAACAATAGGACAAATAACCCACCAATAAAAATATTTCGCGCAGA
>JAISQS010000554.1 GCA_031274045.1 Planctomycetaceae bacterium
ATTATCGTAGGGCGTTGCCCTACGCTATGATATTTTGCCCTTTCAGGGCGTTGATACATTGTATTGATACAGTGCTTGATAAAAGGCACGATGTAAAAGCCCCACAAAAAACGAAATAATCCGTATTTTTCTTGTGGTTAGTATCAAGTTCGCTAATTTTTATTGTGTAATTTTTATTCGGGGAAATAATTCTCAAGAAGGCAATGAAAGATAATGAAAGTTTTAAATATTCTTCCATTACCTTTCCTTACCTTTCTGTGCAAAATTCTCCGGCGAACGATTACAGAACTTTGTGGTGATTATTGCCATTTGAATTTACCCGGAATTATTACGGGATATGTTCCGTCGGCTTGTGGTTGTATCGGCGGGGTCATTCCTGTTGTGCATTCTTCGGGGTTTGGTTTGAAGGTGAAATTTGAGTTGTAGAGTTCGTCCCATGAAATTTTTTGACCTGTGTATGTTGCCATTTGACCGAGTATTGCCATCATTGTGCTTTTGACGACGTAATCTCCCGAATCGATTCGTTCGCCTTTTCGCAGTGCGTTGAACAATGCGACTTGTTCTTCTGCGTGACCTGCTTGATTTTTGCCGGAGTATTTCCAATTTTTTTCGCCGACAATTTTTCCTTCGTTCCAATATGCTACGCCTTTTGTCCCTATGATGAAATCGTCATACGAGTCAAAGCAGCCGTTTGCCATGCGGCAGAAGGCGAACAATCTATGAGCGTCATCTTTATACAGGTATGTTACGGCGTTGTGGTCGAACAAGTTTCCGTATTGGCGTTCGGTCATTGAGGCGCGTCCTCCGACTCCGTAGGCGTGTGTTGGCATTGTGCCGTTTAGAACCCATGACATTCGGTCGAGGTTATGGACAAGAGATTGGGTGACATCGTCGCCGGAGAGCCAATTGAATCTGTATTGGTTGTAGAATTGCAAATCGAGTTCGTTCATTTCCTTTGGGTAACCGCGAACGCCGTAAGGTTTCCGTAAGAAGTTGCTTTGAATTGTTACTACGTCGCCGATAATTCCGTCGTGGATTTGTTTAACTGTTTCTTGGAACTGCGGGCAATAACGCCCGTGCAGACCGGCAAGAAGCGACAACTTTTTATCTCGCGCAATTTTGACTGCCTCTTCCAAAACATGCACTCCGGCTGGATCAATCGCATTCGGCTTCTCAACAAATACGTGCTTGCCGGATTCGAGGGCGTGCTTAGTATAAAGCGGATGAAACTTCGCCGCGCAAGCGATCAAAATAACATCGGCATCGGACGCAATTACGGCTTTGTAGTTGTCGAATCCGTCAAAAACGTGGTCGTCGTTGGTGTCGCATTGGTTTGGGAATCGTTTTTTTAATCTTTCGAGACCGTCTTTTGCGCGTTGTTTGAAGTAATCTCCGACGGCGACTAGTTTGACATCTTTACCGGTTTGTAGGGCTTGTTCGGCGGCACCGATTCCTCTCCCTCCGCAGCCGATAACACCAATCTTAATCGTGCCGCTACCTTGTGCGTGGGCAAATTGCGCAACAGAAAGTCCTGTTGTGACTGCTGCACCGGCAACTGTGGACTTTTTCAAAAATTCCCGACGTGTGGTTTTTTTGTTCATAATTTTTTCCTTTCGATAACCGCCAAAAAATATTTCAGATTGCCGGAGAATGCAATATTAGCTCCTACCGCAAAGTTATCTGCAATTCGCTTTTTTGGAAGTTATTTATCAAATAGGTTATTTGTTTTTTGACATTTTAAAAAACTCTTTCAAATTGCAAGCAACTCAAAAGAGTCCAAAATAACTGTGATGCAATCCGAAACGTTCGGCTTGCAATTATAAAGATTCACGGTTGATTAGATCGCTTTCCCGCCTAGCCGTCAAGCTTTCCCGATTAGCCGCCAAGCTTTCCCGATTAGCCGTCAAGCTTTTCCGATTAGCCGCCAAGCTTTCCCGATTAGCCGTCAAGCTTTTCCGATTAGCCGCCAAGCTTTTCCGATTAGCCGCCAAGCTTTCCCGATTAGCCGTCAAGCTTTTCTGATTAGCCGCCAAGCTTTTCCGATTAGCCGTCAAGCTTTTCCGATTAGCAGGATTTCTTTCACGACTAGCAGGAAATCTTTTCTGATTAGCAGGAAATCTTTCCCGATTAGCAGGATTTCTTTTCCGGTTAATCGAAAATCTTGTCCCGCTAATCTGAAATGTTTTCAAGTACATCAAAATACGTTCGCAAAGTATACCACAAAGATTATGGAATGAAACAATAAATATTTTGTTCGTGAAAAATAATCTTTTGTGTGTTGGCGACGGGTTGGGAATATTCACAGGAAGTTAAGGGAAGGTAATGGAAGAATTGGGGAAGAGGGAGAAAGGATAGATGCAGGCAACAAAATTTTAAAATATTCCCCCCTTACCTTCCCTTGTCTTCCTGTGAATATTCCCAACATTTCTGTAAAGTATTTTCGTTTATCTTTTGGGTGTGAATTATTTCTTAAAGGTTCTCTTTTGTTTTAAGTTTTGTTTGTTCTTTTGCCGATGAGAGGGGGGTGAGGTGTGCGTCGCGGCGGGGAGCGGCGTGTTTGCTTCGCGGGTTTGCAAAATAATTTTTGTTTGCAAATTTGCGGGATCTGTTTGTGTATTTGAAGGGATATGTCAAATAAAAAAGAGGAGTTTGATGATGTTTTTTAAGACTTTGTTTTCGTTGCTTTTTGTGGCGGTTATTGGGACGTTTTTTTGGGTGTCGGAATCCAACGCCCAGCAAGGCTACAGGTATCAGCGGGCGGATTCATATTACGTGCAGGATTGGCAACGCTTCCAGTATTACCCATACGTTTATTACCCACACAATTTTTACTCGCAAGAATACTTTCGCGGCAACGGCGACATCTACAACAGATACCCGCCCGAAATGCAAGTCCCCGCATACAACAAAGACTGGTTCAACTTTTACCCCGAACCAAGAAAATATCACTCAGGTCACCATTTCAGATTAAGCGGTTTGTAACAAGGATAAATCACAGAATGGCAAAGGAAGGTAAGAAACGAATATCAGACTTGTTCCAAAGTTTGAGAAAGAGAGTAACGGAGTTTTAGTTTTGTTAGCAGATTACGCAGACTTAACAGAAGATTACGCAGGCTTAACAGATTTCAATAAAAAGTTAATCTGTAAAATTTGCAAAATCCGTTGACAATAACAACGAGAATGAAAAAAGTCTAACGCAAAACAAACAACGCCGACGGGACTGAATTGGAATTGTCTTTGTATATTTTAAGGGAGTGAGGATTGGAATTGACATGGCGGATTTGAATTTTAGCAAGGATGTATATTGCAAATTGGCGGATCGCGGAGTGGTTGAGGCGATAGTTCGTGAGGTTGTTACGTCAAAATTATTTTGCACAAAACCCCACTCCGACAACCGACCATATAACTCAAACAACAACATAAATCCTGACCTTGCCCAAAAAATAAATAAACTCGTCGTCAGCATTTCGGCAAGACACGTTCACCTGACAGACAAAGATGTACAGACTTTATTTGGTTATGAGAAGTTGAAGGTGATGAAGGATTTGTATCAAGATGGTTTTTATGCGGCGGAGGAGACGGTGATGTTGGTTGGACCTCGTCGTAGGATGTTGCCGACGGTTCGTATATTGGGTCCGACGCGTTCGGAGACGCAGGTGGAGCTTGCTTTCACGGATGCGATTTCATTGGGGATTGATCCTCCGGTTCGGGAGAGCGGGAAGCTGGAGGGGACGCCGGGTTGTGTGCTTGTTGGTCCCAAAGGCGTGGTGGAGTTGCGGCGCGGTGTGATACGCGCGGAGCGGCACGTTCACATGAACAAAGCCGAAGCCGACTTCTACGGAGTAAAAGACAAAGACCGAATGTTATTGAGAATCGAGTCCGGCGGTTGTACGACAACGTTTGAGAATTTATTGGTGCGGATAGGTGAGGGTTTGAGGTTGGAGGTGCATCTTGACACGGACGAGGGGAACGCGGCTGATTTGGAACATGCGGACAAGGTAGAATTGATAGGAAAATTTAATAAATCCGCAGCAGCGTGATGTGCCAAATGAATCGCGACGGACAAAATAATTTGCCCGTATAATTGTGAGAGCCGGCGGTATTGAGGGAGATAAAAATCGTCGATAAACATTTACGGTACGGACAAGAAGTTGTAAATCAAAAGCCTGTACCTGAACAATTAACCATTAACAGAAATAAATAAAATGTCAAAGGCAATAGAAGCGTTGGGCATGATAGAGACAAAGGGATTTATTCCGCTTGTTGAGGCGACCGATGCGATGATCAAGGCTGCCAACGTTACCTTTTTAGGATGGGACAACGTTGGCAGTGGTTTGGTGAGTGTGTTTGTGACGGGTGACGTTGCGGCGGTGAAGGCGGCGACGGATGCCGGCGCGGCGGCAGCAGGCAGAATCGGCGACGTAATAAGCGTACAAGTCATACCGCGTCCGCACAGCGATATTGAGAAAATGTTACCATCAAGCATCACTCCCAAAAAAAGCAACGCATAAACTAAAAACGAAACAACAACAAAGCTGATGTTGCCTATTGGGTTTTCGGTTTTGTTTGTCCGGACATCGTGAGCTGATGTTTTGCTTACGATGTTCAAAGTGCGGTTTCATGTATTTGAAATTTGCAATTTGAAGTCTACGATTTGAAATTTACAATTCACAATTCACAATTTCCTATTCACAATTTACCATTTTATAAAAAATGCAAGATGCAATTGGTTTGGTTGAGACGAAGGGTTTGATCGCGCTTGTTGAGGCGACGGATGCGATGGCGAAGGCGGCTAATGTTCAGATTGTTAAGCGTGTTCAGATTGGTGGTGGTTTGGTTACGGCGGTTGTTCGTGGTGATGTTGGGAGTGTGCGGGCGGCGGTGGAAGCTGGCGCGGCAGCGGCTCAAAATGTCGGCGACTTGATAGCACAACACGTAATAGCACGCCCCGCAGATGGTTTGGTTGCGGCGTATTTGTCGTAGTTGACTGACACGTTCTTGTTTGTTATTACCGTTGCTTTTAGATTTGCGCGCAACGGCGAACGACAGGAACGCAGGCATCGCGCCTTGTTATACCACACAAGTTTTTTTGAGAATACGAACCATACGAAAAATACAAAATAAACGAAAAGTAATTTCGAAAATTTTTTTAACGCGAAATACACGAAAATACAAAATGCGCGAAATTTTAATAAACACAATTTTAAAAATCACTTTCGCGAATTTAGTTTTTTAGCGTGTTTCGCGTTAAAAAAAATTATTTCGTCATGTTCCGTATTTTTCGTTTATTTCGTATTCTCAAAAAAAAGCATCTTAAAAGATGTGTGGTATAACGAGGGGCAAGCCCCCGTCGCTAACGAAATTTGTGTGGTATGCGAGACGGGATGTTTGTGTTCTTTTGTTGGGGATTTTGTTGGGGGTTTATTTGTTGTTGTTATTGTTTTCGTTGTATGATGCGAGCCATTTCTTTTTTGATTCTATTCCTCCGGCGTTGAATGAGCGAAATGTGTTGCGGTCTGGTTTGATTGTGGTTTTTTTGAATTCGATATATCTTTTGATATTATCTTTTTCAATTTCTGCCATGAGGTCTCTTTTGTTTTGGTAGTATGCGTATTCGGCTTTTTGATTTTTGTTCCAAATATTCGCCTCCGTGTACGACCCGCAAAACGGCACCGCCAAATCAATCCAACACGCCATCACCTCCAACTCTTTCGCCGTCAAACGCACTCCGCGATGACCCGCGTATAGTTGCGTCATCAACTCACTCTTGACCGATCCCGCTGAATTGGGCGGCAACATCGAAGGAACAGATTGAACGCTCACCCAATTCACCAACTTATTGGCTTCTCCGAAGTTGATCAAATTTAGATACGACTCACTGAACGCGCGACCGGCTTGTACAAATTGATCATTTGGACGACTCTTATACGGCTTGCCCAACAGACTCAATTTGGCAACCGAACCGTCCGCAAGACTACGACCGGAACCATCATGGCAACCAACACAATGCTTGTCCAAAATCGGTTGAACATCCAACGGAAAACTAAACCCGCGATCAACGTTAACCAACGGCACCGGCTTCGTCGGCATTTTGCGCAACGCTAATTTTGAAACCGGAGAGTTGTTGAGCGGTGCTTCGTTCTTATTTTCGTGGCAACCTATACAGGAGAACAATTCGTTCGGTTGCAATGTTGACCAACTTCGCATGGTTTGGACAACACGTCCTTTTGCGTCAAGCATTTGAAAATATACCGGCGTTCTTGCCGGAACCTCAAAATACGCCGAACCATCCGACTCAACCGGAACATTGCCCAAAACACGTTTGACATCCCACGAACAATTGTTATACCCAACCGGAGTCGATACGAGTGCGCTGCCAGCCAGTCCTTTATTCGAATTCCTGCCAATTCCAGCCGCGCGAAACTCCAACGCAACAACACGAATCGACTTCACCGTACCACGCTCAACTCCGCGCAATCCGCGTCCTTCATAAACATCCTGAACGTAAAATTGACCGGTCTCTTTTGTATAATCAACAGACGACGAACGCAAAACAGGAACAGTCCGCTTGACAATAGGAACTTGCTGATTACAAGAAATACTCGCGTCAAACGCAAGCAACTCACGATTGCCGTCAACATCCATAAAATAAATCCCAAATGTCGAATTATAATTGTTGCCGTGAAAACCGCGCGGCGAATACGTCACAAAAAAATGTGTCTCATCTATTGGATACGGATATTGGAATTGGTCGCCGTCTTGTCCGTATTGATCGATTTTTACGGCATCGGTTTTACGAACAGGGGCAATCAATCGGACACCTTCCGCTTCTTGTGTTCCTTGACTGCGGTCAATCAGTATCAATTTACCTCGTTGATGCGTATGATGTCCGCTTGCCACTGCGATAACTTTCGGCGAATTCGGTATTTTTCTGGCGTGTAAAATCGTGGTAGGAAACCATGAATTGTTGCCGTAAAATTCGGTCTGGGCGGTGCCGTCGTAATTCATTTGAAACAGAGGTTGCGGGTAAAGATGACCGCGATCGTTGTAGTCCCATCGGGTATAAAGAACGAGTCCATCGTCGGTTGTAGTCGGATAATTTGTGTGTACTTGATCGAATCCGATTCGCCGCATGAAGCGTCCCTCGCCATCAATCATGTAAAAATTGCAAACATCCGTCCACCAACAATCGACAATCTGCATACATCTTGTTGACGCGAACATGATGTTGCCGTCGGGCAAATAACACGGCTCAATATCAGCAAATCCGTTGCCGTCTGTCAATTGACTTATCTGTTTTGTTTTGAGATCGTATTCGTACAAATGATATTCATCTGTTGTGATATTTTGACGCATTGAAAAGAGAATTTTGTCTGCGTTATAGGAAACGTCGGGGTCACGAATGATGCCGGTTTTCGTCTCGCACAAAACCTCCGATACCGCCGACGCGTCAGGGTTAATTGTCAACCGGCAAAGAGCCGCGCCGGATCGCCAATCACGATTATACTTATTTCGTTCGGGAGTTTGTGCGTCTGTGACATCTTCGGTGTAAGCGTAATGACTACTCCCTAAAATGCAGTGTTTTGTGTAGACAAGTTGGCGGAAATTTTGGGGCAATTTCTCAAGCCGCTTAACACGCCGCAACTGTGCCGCATCCAAATAAAGCGACTTCCAAAGCGGATCCTTGCCGACAACAGCACGCTCCCGAAGCTCACGAGACTTCAAACGAAACGACTTCGCGTCCTCAACCAAACCAAGCCGCTCAAGATCACTAACTACTTTATCGGTGATTTTGGTTTCGGCATTATTGTTGTCGGCGGAAGTGAAACATTTGTCCGTATCAAGCCCAAAATCCTGATACAACCAATCCGTCTGCAACTGCTCAACAGTAAACGCCGATTGACCGACATCGGCAAAAACCGACGCAGAACAAACAACATTAAACAAAAAAACGAACGAACCCAAAACGAGTCCGCTCAAAACAAAAAATACTGCTAATTGCCGGTTAATATTCGATCTGAACTGCCGGATTGAGAATCCAAACAGACTAATATTGTTTTCCATTTTTTTCAAAAATTGGTAAAGGGTTTTATTGTAGGTTTTGAAAGTCCGATGCGTCGGATTTCGTAAAATAGTTCGTCAGGAAGGAGTCCGAAGCGTCGGATTTCGTAAAAAAGTTGTCAGGATGAAATCCGAAGCGTCGGATTTCATGAAAAAGGTCGTCAGGATTAAATCCGAAGCGTTGGACAGCGAAAAAAGTCTTCGGGACAACATCGCGAAAAACGCTAATCCACCCACAACCGGAGAAATTATCACATAGAGAGAACAGACTTTCAATAGGAAAGATAAGGTAGGCAACCGACTGCCAGACGGCAACGTAAGGTGGGTAACCGACCGCTGGGCGGTTACGTAAGGTGGGCAACCGACCGCTGGGCGGTTACGTTTTCGGCGAGCGGAGCAAGCCGAAAACAGGAGGGGCGGAACACGCATCGGTAAAACCAAAACGCCCAAAACGTAGGGTGTGTTGGTTTTGCCGATGCGTGTTGGCGATCCAGTTGTCGGCGAGCGATAATGATTTACTGGCGACGTAACCGCCCGGCGGTCGGTTACCCACCTTACGTTTGCCGACACGTTTTGGCGTTCAGTTCAAACTTGTTCGGTTCTATTACACACAGAGGCGGGCGGGATGCCCGCGTTCCAGTCCGCGCCGCTTCGCGGAAATTGTCGGCTACGCCGACATTGGCATTTGGTTTTACCAATGTGTGTTCTGCCCCAATTGTCGGCGAGTACGCCGACGTAACCGTCCGGCGGTCGCCGACCGTTACGTTTGCCGACCTTGTGATCTCATTTCGCGTACAGACCGACATCGATGAATTGACCGCCGACGGTGTTTTTACACTCAACGGCAAGAACATTTTTTCCGTTGCGGAGTAATTTGACAGCATCGGCATCCAACGCGAACGCTTCGTATGCGGCGTTGTATTTGTATTCGGCGAAATTTTTGATTTGCCTGCCGTTCAGATAAACCACCGCGTCTTCGTCGAAATGCGTCAACAATACGAGTTGTTTGATCTTTTTCAATTCCGCTCCCGTTAACTCAAAATCGTGACGCAACCGGATTCCTTTTGAGTTCCATTCCGTTTGCGGGAATCGGTCAACTTGGGCTTCTTTCTTGCCGAAAGGGGCGTTGCCCGACTTCCAATTTTTGTCGTCAAACTCAAGACTCATCCAATCCTGCGGCGGTTCGGATTCCGTGTAGAACCAAGTCTGCGGCTTGTTGTCCGAGATGGGCAAAAGCGGCGTGCCGACATGCGGTATCATGTTGCCGGTCTCGTCGCTGTTTTCTTTGATGCCCGCCAATTTTCGGAATAAGATAAGTTCCAGCAATTGATGCGGCGTGCCGTCGGCGTGCATCAAGTCGTGCCGCCAGATTTTCGGGTCGGCTTCCTCCATCTTGCTGTGCGGCAGATATTGCGTCAACATCCTCCCCGCAACCAGTCCCCAATGATAACTGCCGACTTTGTTCTCCTTCAACACCGGCAACATGACCTTCGGCGTGT